>JBEBIC010000101.1:0-9805 GCA_040080595.1 Bacteroidia bacterium
CCTTAATACAAATAGTAAAATGGAGAAATTTATTAAAAAATAAAACATTCACGCCCTGCGTAGAGACAAGGCATTGCCTTGTCTCCCTACCCAAACAATAAACATAATGGAAGATAAATTATTCAACAATACATATCGCATACCATCGGCCCGATTGCAAACCTGGGATTACGGTAATGATGGTGCATATTTTATTACCATTTGTACAAAAAACAGAACGCATTATTTTGGCGAAATAAAAAATGATGTAATGCACTTAAATCCCATAGGTGCTTTGGCTGCACACTATTGGCAGGAAATACCTAATCATTTTTCAATGGTTACTTTGGCTAATTTTATTGTAATGCCTAATCATATTCATGGAATTATAATTATTAATAATACCAGTGAGACAAGGCAATGCCTTGTCTCTACGGATGATGCGAATAAAACCGAAGGGCAATTGCGGTATCAAAACCAAGGTAAAAACACAGTGTCCTCTATGGTGGGTGCGTATAAATCTATACTTACAAAAAACGCACGAAAATACGATGCTAATTTTGCTTGGCAAGCCCGTTTTTACGACATTATTATTAAAGACGAAATTGCTTACAACAACATTCAACACTATATTGCCCATAACGTGCTTACTTGGGCTAACGACCAATTGTACAAATACAACATTGCATAAAATAAACCTGCCAAACCTCCGTTAATACTATAACGTATAAATGAATAAAAAACTGTTTTGCATATTGCCTATTTTAGTGTTGCTTATGGCAATACGTGGCAATGCGCAAAACTATTGGCGTAGCAAAAAAATAGCTACCAACACTCCTACCGTTTTAATAGATACATTGTGCCTACGTAGTAACAACTGCGCAGTGTATTTGCGTAATAAATTACTTCCTACTACGTATTACAAAATTAATGCGGCAACATCAACAATAACAATAGATACAGCCGCATTACGCACAACGTATTTGTTGCAAAAAAACGATTCGTTAAAACTATTTTACACCGTATATAATTTTGCAGGCAACGAAGTTTTTTATCATCAACGCTACGAGCAAAGTACTGCGTGGCTTAACCGACAAGGGTTAGCGAACAGTTATAATAAAAATTATACAAACAATAATTATGAAAGTGTGTATGGCAATGCCGACTTGCAAAAAACAGGAAGTATAGCACGTGGTATAACCTTAGGCAACAACCAAAGTTTGGCGGTAAATTCGGCATTAAATTTTCAGTTAAACGGAGAACTTGCCAATGGTATAAAAGTAGCCGCCGCCATAAGCGACGACAACTTGCCCATACAAGCCTCTGGTACAACCCAGCAACTGCAAGAGTTTGATAAGGTATATATACAAGTAAGCAAAGACAACACAAAGTTATTAGCAGGCGATTTTCAGTTAGCTAGTGCAAATAGTTATTTTATGAAATACAATAAACGCTTGCAAGGTATTACCGTAAAAACCGAAAATGCCTTAAACAAAAAATGGACAATGACCAATGAGGCGAGCGTAGCAATATCTAAGGGGAAATTTGCACGGAATGTTGTACAAGGGATAGAAAAAAATCAAGGTCCTTATAAATTACGAGGTGCCGATAACGAACAGTTTATAGTAGTGCTATCGGGTACGGAGCGTGTGTATATAGATGGGGTCTTACTCCTACGTGGGCAAGATAACGATTACGTAATAGACTACAATACCGCCGAACTTACATTTACTCCAAAACGCTTGATAACAAAGGATAGAAGGATTATTGCGGAGTTTCAATATTCTGATAAAAACTACGTACGCTCCTTATTACAATACGGTGGAAGTGCATACACATCAACCCAAAAAATATATTGGAATGCTTACCGTGAGCAGGACAATAAAAACCGTCCGCTACAGCAAACATTAAACGATACTGATAAAATAGCATTGTATAACGCAGGTAACAATCCCTACAAAGCCCAAGTAGTAAGGGCGGACAGTGTAGCCTATACCAATACTAAAATTTTATACGAAAAAAAAGATAGTGTTATAAGCACCACCGTTTACCCCAATGTGTATGTGTATAGCACCAACGAAACCAAGGCACATTACGCATTAAGTTTTAGTAATGTAGGGCAAGGTAATGGTAATTATGTGCAAGATTTTAATAGAGTAAATGGCAAAGTATATAAGTGGATTACTCCTGTAAATGGCGTTATGCAAGGGTTATACGAACCTATTATACAATTGGTAACACCCAAACGCAAGGAATTATACGTAGTAGGTACGGCACTTAGTTTACCTTATAATATAGCAGTGATAGCTGAGGGTGCATTGAGTAATTATGATGCAAATACATTTTCGCCGTACGATGATACACGCAATGTAGATTGGGCAAATAAATTGAATGTAGCTAAAAAAATAAACTTAAAAGATACTACACACATCCTAACTATAAGTGCTGCACACGAACAACAAAACAAATATTTTAATTACGTAGAACGCTACCGTAGCGTAGAGTTTGAGCGAGATTGGAACATAAGCAATGTAGCATTAACCAACCATCAATTAATAGAAAAGGGCGAATTGCACTACACACATAAGCAAGCCGAAAGTATAAAATATGGACTTACCAGTTTTAATCAATTAACTGATAACAAAGGCGTACAGCATAAGTTAGAAACCAATATTAATCAACGTAAATTAAAATTAATAAGTTCATCGGCCTATACCAATACAACGAATAGAATAAATAAAACTGAATTTATACGTACACGCTACACTGCTGCATATATGCTACGTAGGTTGGTTTTGTTGAGTAATGCCGATATGGAACAAAATATATTTAGAGAACTAAACACAGATACATTACTACGCAACTCCTATCAGTTTTTGGATTATAGTATTGGATTTAGTAATAACGATTCGTTAAAAAATAAATTTAAAGTATTGTACAACAACAGATATGATAATAAATTGAATGGACAACAGTTATCATCGGCAAGCATTGCCAATGGGGTAACAGCGAGTTACGATTGGTTACAAAAACAAAATAATCAACTTAAAATTACAGCTACTTACCGCGATTTACAAATAGTAAACAACAAACTAATTAATCTATTGCCCGAAAAAACAGTAATAGGCAGAGTAGAGCACAATGGTAATTTTTGGAAACGATTAATAACCACTACCACATTTTACGAAACAGGTAGTGGCTTGGAACAAAAAAAAGAATTTACCTATGTACTTGTACCTGCTGGGCAAGGCACACACTACTGGAACGATTACAATAAAAACGAAGTGCAAGAGCTCAACGAATTTGAATTGGCGCAATACCCCGACCAACAACTTTACCTAAAAATATACCGTGTAACCAACGACTATGTAAGCGTGTATAACAATGCGTTGAGCAATAGTATAAACCTAAATGGTAACGCCTTGCCCATAAGTACCAGTAAATTTATACGCAAATTCTCTAACCAGTTTTATACGCGCATTGATAAAAAAATAAGTAACAACGCAGGAAATAATCCGCAGGCAACTTATAATCCGTTATACAAATTAACTACCGATACTAACTTACTAAGCAACGCTATAAACTATCGTAACAGTACCTATTATAACCGTGGTGTGGGCAACTTTGGTATAGATTATACACTACAAGCCAACAGTAGCAAAACCTTGCTTACCAACGGCTACGAGAGTAGAGCATTACAAAGTAATATACTGCATACACGCTATAACATCAACGAATCGTTTACGAGTAATGTGGAGTTAATTACAACCACAAAAAGCTATCTGTCTGATTATTTGGCGCAACGCAATTATATAATAAGCAGTACCGAAGCCGAACCTAAACTTACCTACCAACAAAACACACGTTTGCAATTAACCATAGGATATAAATACACACAAAAACAAACTATTGATACCGTAAATAAAGCCAAAGCACTTATCAACAAAGGCTTTGCGGAGCTACGCATAATTACAAAAAACAAAGCAAGCGTAAATGCAAAGTTCAATTACAGTAATATAAAATACAATGCCCCCGAAAATTCGCCAGTAGCTTACGAAATGTTGGAGGCATTAAGTGCGGGCAACAATTACACATGGCAACTGTATTGGCAACAAAGCATTAATAAAAATTTGCAGTTAAATATATTGTACGATGGTCGTAAAAGCGCATCAGTAGATAAACTCATACACAGTGGTAGCGTACAGTTAAGGGCGGTATTTTAATATTTATAGCCCACGGTTTAAACCGTGGGCTATAAATATTAATTACAATTAATGCACAAACTCATTACGTTCTACGTATTCTATTATTTTGCTTGCTATATCTACTTTAGTAGCGTTTTCAATGCCTTCCAAGCCTGGCGACGAATTTACCTCCATCACTAACGGTCCACGAGACGATTGTAGCATATCTACACCTGCTATGTTCAAGCCTAATTTTTTGCAGGCTTTTAGTGCAGTACGTTTTTCTTCAATACTTAGCTCTATTACTTGCGATGTTCCGCCACGGTGTAAGTTACTTCTAAATTCGCCCTCAGCACCTTGTCTGCGCATAGCGCCTACTATTTGTCCATCTACCACAAAGGCTCTAATATCCGCACCTGCGGCTTCTTTTATAAATTCTTGTACCAGTATATTCGCATCTAAATCCATAAAGGCTTCAATCATAGATTTGGCCGATTTGTAAGTCTCTGCCAACACTACACCTATGCCTTGCGTACCTTCTAATAATTTTATAATAGCAGGTGCACCACCTACAGCACCAAGCAAACTATCAATATCGCTACTGGTACTTGCAAATGCAGTTTTGGGCATACCTACGTTAGCTTGCGATAGCAATTGTAAGCTACGCAGCTTATCGCGCGAACGTACTAATGCCTGCGATTCTAAGGTGCTAAACACTTTCATTTGTTCAAACTGACGCACCACTGCAGCACCATAAAACGTAACCGATGCCCCAATACGAGGTATTATGGCATCAATGTTTTCTATGTGTTTGCCTCGGTATAATATGGCGGGGTGTCCTTTTTCTATTACCAATACACATTTTAAATGATCTACTACAATCATTTCATGTCCACGTTGTTCGCCAGCTTCAATAATACGGCGGGTGGAGTACAACTTTGCGTTGCGAGAAAGCACTACTATTTTCATTACAAAAACACGTTTAATTTTTTGATAAATCTATAAACAATTTTTAATAAAAATCGTAGTTGTATTTAGTAATTTGCAAGGGTTCGCCAGTACGGCTATAGGTAGTTTGCCACTGCACGGTTACGTCTAAATTATAGGTGTAACCATACTTGTAATCTACCTCATTATCAGCACCTAATGCTACACATTCTATTAACTGATTTTTGTCGTTGTAGGTAAATATAGTAGTGGTGTAGGGTTCGTTATAAGCATTGTATTCAGTGGCTTTCACTATATTTTGATTAGCATCATACGTGTAAGTAGTGCGTGTATAACCAAATTCCGAATCGTACAAATCGTAGGTTATTAATTGTAATTTACTATTGTATTTGTAAATATATTTTTCAAATGCTTTGTTGGGTTTTACAATTAGTTTTTCGGCAACAGTACCTACTGATGTTTTTTTGTAATACACCTTTGTATTCATGCTTTTGTGGGCTTCGTACAAGCGTGTTTCGGTTATGTAATTATTTTCATCTACCACATTAGTTTCTTCACGCACCGCCTCGCCACCTAAGCTGTAACTAATATTTTCAAGTAATATACCTTGTTCGTTAAACTTTTTATACGTGCTTTTTTTACCAGGTAATACGAGTGCACCGTTGTTTAAATTATAAGTTGTACCCACTACACTTTTTATTTTGTGTTGCATAACCCACACTTCGTTTGAAAAATAATCAAACGATTGTGCAAACACAGTGCTATTAAACAAAAATAAAAGTAGAATTAATAAGGGTTTCAACGTAAATAAATAAAATTTTAAGAGTGCAAACATAAGTATAGTAAAACAATATACGAATATACTCTAACGAAAGATTGTGCCAATTCGTATAATTTTACACTGCAACAAATGAAACCACATAAACACACAAAATGCTATTAAAAGCACAAAATATTACGTACATTCGCACCTTTAAAACACAATATAAAATATAACCAAAACTTAATAATTATACCAATACATCATGATTGAATCAATAACAAAAGTATTTACCAAATTTTTCGGAAAAAAATCGGACAGAGACGTAGCTTTAATACTACCAATAGTAGAACTAATAAACGCTGAATACGCACAATTACAAGGCGTTACCAACGATGAGTTGCGTGCATTTGTACAAACCATTCGTACCGAAATAAACAATGCAATAGCTGCCGATGAGCAAGAAATCATCGCATTAAAAAGCCAAGCCGAAAACTTAGACGAAGATAAAACCGACGAGCAAGAAGCATTATACAAACGTATAGATGTGCTTAAAAAACAAGTATTAACAAGCGTTGGCGCTAAACTTGACGAAGTGCAACCCAGAGTATTTGCAGCTGTAAAAGAAACTGCACGTCGCCTTGCCGAAAATAGCGAAATAGTATATACCGCCAACGACCGCGACCGTGAGTTGGCTCGTACTAAAGACTTTGTAGTAATAGAAGGCGACAAAGCCATATACAAAAACACATGGCAAGCCGCTGGTAACACAGTGTTGTGGAACATGGTACACTATGATGTGCAGTTAATAGGCGGTACAGTATTACACCAAGGTAAAATATCCGAAATGGCAACGGGCGAAGGTAAAACCTTAGTGGCTACATTGCCTGTATTTCTTAATGCCTTGAGTGGTAAGGGTGTACATTTGGTTACAGTAAATACGTATTTATCAAAACGTGATGCGGAGTGGAACGCACCATTATTTGAGATGCACGGCATACGTGTAGATTGTATTGACAAGCACGAACCTAACTCGCAAGCACGTCGCAACGCTTATTTGGCCGACGTTACCTACGGTACTAACAACGAATTTGGTTTTGATTACTTGCGAGATAATATGGCAAGCAACCCAAGCGATTTAGTACAACGTGAGCACTTTTTTGCCATAGTAGATGAGGTGGATAGTGTATTAATAGACGATGCACGTACTCCATTAATTATAAGTGGGCCTACGCCAAACGGCGATATTCACGAGTTTTTGGAATTAAAACCTCGTGTTGAATTTATTGTAAATGCACAAAAAACATTAGTAAACACATTCCTTGCTGATGCTAAACGTTTGTTAGCCGCAGGTACAACTAAAGCCGACCGTGAGCAAGGTAACATAGCACTATTGCGTGCACACCGTGCTGCACCTAAAAACAAGGCTACCATTAAGTTCCTAAGCGAACCAAGTATGCGTGCCGAATTAACTAAAACTGAAGGCTATTACATACAAGATAATAACCGCGAAATGCACATAATAGATGCAGAGTTATTATACACCATTGACGAAAAAAACAACTCTATAGAGCTTACCGAAAAAGGTATAAATATGATTACTGGCAACAGTAACGATACTAGCTTTTTTATACTACCTGATGTAGGTGCACAAATAGTGGAGATTGAAAAATCGAACCTTGCACCACAAGAAAAAATAGAACGTAAAGACGCCCTAATGCGCGATTACTCTATAAAAGCCGATCGTATTCACTCAGTTAATCAATTGTTAAAATCATACACATTGTTTGAACGTGATGTGGAGTATGTGGTTATGGACAACAAAATTAAAATTGTTGATGAGCAAACAGGCCGTATTCTTGATGGTCGTCGTTACAGCGATGGTTTGCACCAAGCTATTGAAGCCAAAGAAAACGTAACTATTGAAGCCGCTACACAAACGTATGCTACGGTTACGCTACAAAATTATTTCCGTATGTACCACAAGTTAGCAGGTATGACAGGTACTGCAGAAACTGAAGCGGGCGAGTTTATGGATATATATAAACTGGACGTAGTAGTAATACCTACCAACCGTGATATATCTCGTAAAGATAGCAACGACTTAGTATATAAAACAAAACGTGAAAAATACAATGCCGTTATTGAAGAAGTTACCAAATTGGTAGGCGATAATCGTTCGGTGTTGGTAGGTACTACATCAGTAGAGATATCGGAGTTACTAAGCCGTATGCTTAAACAACGCAATATTAAACACAATGTATTAAATGCTAAATTACACCAAAAAGAAGCTGAAATTGTAGCATCGGCAGGGCAAACAGGAGCAGTAACTATTGCTACCAACATGGCGGGTCGTGGTACGGATATAAAATTAGCCAACGAAGTAAAAGATGCTGGAGGTCTTGCCATTATTGGTACTGAGCGCCATGATAGTCGTCGTGTAGATAGACAGTTGCGTGGGCGTGCTGGTCGCCAGGGTGACCCAGGTTCGTCTCGTTTCTTTGTATCGTTAGAAGATGATTTGATGCGTATGTTTGGTTCGGAGCGTATCTCTAAAATTATGGATAGAATGGGCTTAGAGGAAGGCGAAGTTATTGAACACAGTATGGTAACCAACAGTATAGAACGTGCACAAAAGAAAGTAGAAGAAAATAACTTTGGTTCTCGTAAGCGATTGTTAGAATACGATGATGTAATGAACCAACAGCGCGAAGCCATCTATACCAAGCGTCGCCACGCATTGTTTGGCGAAAAACTATCAGTTGATATTGCAAATATGGTGTATGATGTATGTTACGAAATTGCTGATGTATATTCGGTAGGGAAAGATTACGAAAACTTTGTGTTAGAATTAATAAAAGTACTTTCGTTAGAATGCCCAATATCGCCTGAAGAATTTAACAAAAGCACACCTAACCAAATAGCTAATAAATTATACGACGTAATGATAAAAGGCTATACCAGCAAAAAACACATGCAAGCAGAGCAAGTGTTGCCAGTGGTGGTAAACGTGCACCAAAATTCGCCAGGTATATACGAAAACATAATGATACCGTTTACCGATGGTATTAAACAATTAAACGTAATTACACCTATCCAAAAAACAATAGATAGCCAAGGACGTGAAGCATTAATATCGTTTGAAAAAGCAGTAATATTAAGCATGATAGACGATTCGTGGAAAGAGCATTTACGTGCAATGGACGAGTTAAAACAATCAGTACAAAATGCGGTGTACGAGCAAAAAGACCCATTGTTGGTATATAAATTTGAATCGTTTAAACTATTTAAACAAATGCTAATGAATGTAAACCGTGAGATAGTTTCGTTCCTAGTAAAAGCAGTAGTGCCATTAGAGCAACAACAGCAAATACAAGAAGTAGCAGCACCTCAGCGTGAGCAAATAGAAATGCAAACTTCACGTGAGGAAATAGGCGACGAGGAAGCACAAACTCCCGAAGCCCCCAAACAACAACCCATACGTGCCGAAATAAAAATAGGTCGTAACGACTTATGCCCTTGCGGTAGTGGCAAAAAGTTTAAAAGTTGCCACGGGATTAATGCGTAATGAGTCTTAAATTTAAAAACATGAGCTTCAAAAAAGGAGAAAAACATTTTGTGTCGCAGGAATCAACTTTAAATTATTCAATTATTGGTTATACCTTTTTGGCATTTTTAGTTTTAATTTATATGCTCATAAGCACAACTGAAAATTACTCAAATGGAGAAAGAATAGGCTTTGTAACTAAATTTTCAAGCAAGGGAAGATTTTGGAAATCTTGGGAGGGAGAGTTAAATTTAACTCAAACTGGAATGAATACAAGTTCGGTATTTGATTACTCCATTGATAATGATGCTAAGGGAATGGAGGCTACAATAGCTACTATAGATTCTGCGGTAAATAATGGTTGGAAAGTTAAATTAAAATACCATG
>JBEBIC010000102.1:0-9747 GCA_040080595.1 Bacteroidia bacterium
AAACAACTCCTATTAAAATTTATTTATTAACTGATTCTCTTTTTCTATCTCAATAGCGTAACTGTACCATTTTTTTCTACTAAGTTGCCGTATTGGTCTTTGTAGCGCACTATCCATACATATACATCTTGCTTGGCGGGTTCGCCTTTGGTCATACCGTCCCACGATTGCTTTGGTGTTTGCGAGTAAAATTGTTTTACTCCCCAACGGTCAAATATAATAAATTCGTATTGGTCGGGGCTTATAAACATACCTCGGGGTACAAATACTTTGTTGGCTTCAATACCACTTTCGGGTATAAATGCGTTAGGTACATACAATGTTGGTGGGTGTTGTGTGCACGCTAAGTTACTGGCGCTACTGTCTTGTATGCCATATTGGTTTATCTCGCTTTCGTAGGCTATTACTTTATAACAAAAATAACCTGCTGTGTTGCTAAACTTGCTTACATCGTCCACGTAGGTAGTTACGTTGCCATTTACTGTAGCTACATAATCGCCTTTGCCTTTACCATCTACGTATCTAAATAGCTTATACGTTCCCACTTTCTTGTCAAAATCAACATAATTGCTCCAGTTTAAAGTAGTGCTTAATGCTAAATCCCAATTGGCTTTTAACAAAATGGTTTTTCCTACGTTGCTCGTCATTATTTCGTTACCACAGCTATCATACACTGTAATATTGTACACATAACTCAACGAGTCGGTATAAATATCTTTACTATCGCTGGCGCTAATAAACGGATCGCTGTATTGGTAAGGTACACTTGCTACTTCCTTAAATGGTCCATTCTCAAACAAGCTGCGTCCTACTCGGTATTTAAGCGCATAGCGTGAGGTGTCGGTTAATGTACGTACTTCTACCGTATTATTATCAACCACGGTGGCGTGGGTTAAATAAATAAATTTGGGTTGGCGAGGTTGTGTACATATTAACGCTATTTCGTTACTTGCTGCCGTACTTACACGTGGTGTAAGTGGGCGGGAGTTAGGGTTAATGTAGCTTTCGCTTACTGCACGCACGTAGTACGAATAGGTGTAGCCTTTTTGCAAACCTGTGTGTACATACGTTTCATCATCGCCTGCATTAGTACCTACCAATGTGTATGCTCCGCCATTGGCACTTGCATATATTTCGTAGGCTGCTATGCCTTTTGGCCATATTTGATAGGCGTTCCAACTTAGCGAACTTTGATTTAAACAATTATCCATAGTACCTTTTAATAGCATAGAATAATGATTAGAATTATATCCACTTATGTTACCACAACTATCTACGGCTGCTACTATGTAGCTTACTACATATTTATCAGGGTCGGCAAATGGGCCTGTTCTTGTTCTATCGTCGTCGTAAAAAGTAGTAGCTACTGTATCTATTGGAATATTGGCTTGTCCGTTAAAATAAAAAATAACATATTTTACCACATCGCCACTTGCGCTTGGTGTCCAGCCTATGTGTGTGGTGTTACTACCAACGGTAACAGATACGGAGTCTAACATGGTTTGATTAGGTGGCGTTTTATCTTCAAACAAGCCACTATCAAACGAACTAACTGATGTGCAACCCAAACTATCTTTAGCTTCTACTCTATAGCGTACTATGCCACTACATATAGTTACAGTGTCTTTAAACGTGTTGGTAGTACTTGTGCCTACCTGCGCCCAATTACCCGAATTTACTGGGTATTCTCTAAATATATCATACACTGGATTAGCCGTGGCGAGTACTGGTGTGTGCAACAAATTCCAGTTTAAGGTAGCTAAAGAATTGCCTGCGCCTGCACCACTTACTACTAATTTAATCGTTTTTAATGTATCTAATGGGGGCATTTTTAAGTGGTCGCTACAGCCAGACCATGTACCTATGTAATAATAGTACGATTGGTTTTGTGCATTTACTGTTGCTGCAACATCGGTATATGAATTAAAGTTAATGTTCATTACCGAATCTATCAGTACAAATGGGCCTGTAGCTGTAGCCGAACGCCATATTGTGTACCCATAAAACGAGTTTTGAATATCGGTACTGGGCTCCCAAGTAAGCGTTACGTTACCATTGGCACTTACTGATGCGCAACGCAACGATGGGGCTATTACGCGTGGTAAAAACGTAGTATCTATAATATGTACGGTGTCTATACTCGAAAAACTAAGGCAACCTAAATCTACATCTTGAATAGATACTTTGTACAAATAACGCTCATCGCAACTACTTACTACATCAGTATAAGTAGTTTTGTTTGACGGTACTGAACCTACTATATTCCAAGCGCCAGGGTTACTTAATTCGGTACGGTAAATATCGTATGAGGTAGCCGCAGTGGGTTTTAAGGGTACATCTATTGCATTCCATTGTAGGTTTACATTTTGACTGTAAAGCACGTTAGTAGCAGTAAGTAACATGCTACGCACACTGTCTTTTTCAAAATTAATGTATGCGCCATTACACCCCGAGCGTGTTTGTATATAATAGCTAAACGCTTGTTGTTGTCCGTTAGCGGCTAGTGCAGGTGGTAGCAATCCTCCTGCGGGAGCATCGGTAAACGTAGTGGTATTTATGTTGGTAATGCTACTATCAATCAAGTCAAACGTAAACGAAGGATTATCTATACGATAAATATAAAAACGTTGGAAATTAGTGGCTAATGCTGTTTGAGTTGGTGCTGCCCATGTAAGTTGTATTTTACCATTTGTATTTACATCTACACATCTAATATCTGGCGGTAAAGTAAGTGGTATAGATAGGCTATCGCCATAAAACAAACTGTCTATATTAGACACACTTGTACAAGGTAAACTATCTTTTAACTCCACTTTATAATACACCCATTTAGGGCAAGTTACAACAGAATCGGGAAAGAATAATGTATCCGTCTCCCCTATTTTAGTCCACACAGTAAATATATCGTCTTTGCGATACACTTCGTATTTTGGATGTGCCGTTTTTAGTTTGGGAGCACTCATCGCATTCCAACTAATAATAGCTTTGCTACGTTTGGTTGAACTTATTTTAGCGTTTACAAACAACGTTTTAACGGTATCTAATGCTACTTTAGATAAGTAACGGTGAGAACAACCCATACGAGTAAGTACCATGTACGAAAGTGTATCGGTATTGCCTGTTTTGCCCAAACCTGGGGGGATAAAATCTGTATAAGTACCTTGGTTTACATCTGTAGTACTATCAATAGCAAAACCCTCACGGTAAATTACGTATTTATTAAACGAATTTTTGGAATTAGTGGTGTCTAATAATTCCCACGATAATTCTACATTACCATCGTCTTGCACTTTTAAACAACGCAACTCAGGAGATGGCAAAAGTGGGGTAGGATATACATTTATACGCACAAACTGATACCTAAAACCTGGAACAGGGCACATATTATCGATAGACTTAAACGCAAACTGAAAGGTGTTGAACAACTTGGTATCGCTACCGCCTAAGCCTGCTATTTTTAAATTCTTGGTATGGTTACAGTCTGTTTGCCAACTAAAAAAACCTCCTACTTGCCCATAACCGCCTGTGGCAGGAATAGGAATGGGTGGTTTAAACGGGTTTTTGGTAGTGTATGAAAACTGTGCACAGGGTGGAGTACCACAACCTGTAGCTGCTGTAGCTATACAAGGTGGAGTGTTGCAATTTGTAACCGACAATGTAGTTGGGTTGTAAGTACTAAAACCATTAATAGTACCAAACTGTAAGCCCGAAATTGTAAGCGTGTTTTCTTGATTAATAGTATCTTGAGTTAAAATATTAAAATCAACAAAATCGCCCGCATTTACATTTACTTCGTAACCGTTAGCGGTAGGTATAGCATTGGTATTAAATTGCATTTTGGGTATAGTAGGTATTTTGTTTAGTTGCCCAGGATATACACTAAATAAATAATCGCGATATACCTCGCCTATTTTTATACCGCTTCTATACTCAGTAGTTTTTATAGTAAACACAAACATAGAATTTGGTACGCTATTAGGCACTACAAAATTAAACGAACCTGTTTTAGGATCTAATATAGGCGGAGAAACTACCGCAGGAGGCTCAGGGGGAGACTGTACAGCTCCAATAGGATTGGTAAATATATAAGGCGCATTAAATGTTGAATACGCATAATGCTGTGGGTTAGGTGTAGTAAATTTCCATTCGTTAGCATTATTATTAGCTGTAGGGCAACTAGGAAAAGAACCATCTACCCATTGATCAAACATTGACTTACCCCACTCTACAGTTAACGAATCCCAATCAGCATCGTTAGAATTTGGATTGTAATTAAACGGTTGTCCTTTAGATATAATACCTACAGGAAGTTCAGTAAACACTGGGGAGTTATCATAACAAGGCTTAGCTTTTTTACCTTGATACGCATACATTGCCGAACGTAAAGTAAAACCATCTTCAACTACGTTTACAACCGCACCAGGTCGGCAACAACTTGTATATGTAAACCACCAACCATTAGCACCTGGGGTGTAATTACCCAAATCTATATCGCCCGATTCGTACAATATTTCTTGCATAGCACCAATATTGTTATTACCACACTTAATAGCGGTTAAAGGCCCTTTACAACCAGGTTGTGATATCTCTCTATTAATACCCTCTTGTAAAGTAATTGTATTAATGGTTGGGTGATTCCATACACAAATATCTTTTGGGCCTAAGCCAATTTCAGAAAAATTTCCTCCTTCACAGGCTTGATATATAGATAATTTAAAACGGTATTTACCATTACTCTTACATGTCCAAGTTATTTGCCCGCCCGATAAATGGGACGCAACAACATCTTGCAATAGAAATAAACTTAAAAATAGAAATAAAATGGAGGTGTATATACGTTTCATTTGTAGATAGTTTTATAATTATTCTATCAAAATTAACATTATTTGTAATACACACAAATTTTATTTATTAACTGATTCTCTTTTTCTATCTCAATAGCGTAACTGTACCATTTTTTTCTACTAAGTTGCCGTATTGGTCTTTGTAGCGCACTATCCATACATATACATCTTGCTTGGCGGGTTCGCCTTTGGTCATACCGTCCCACGATTGCTTTGGTGTTTGCGAGTAAAATTGTTTTACTCCCCAACGGTCAAATATAATAAATTCGTATTGGTCGGGGCTTATAAACATACCTCGGGGTACAAATACTTTGTTGGCTTCAATACCACTTTCGGGTATAAATGCGTTAGGTACATACAATGTTGGTGGGTGTTGTGTGCACGCTAAGTTACTGGCGCTACTGTCTTGTATGCCATATTGGTTTATCTCGCTTTCGTAGGCTATTACTTTATAACAAAAATAACCTGCTGTGTTGCTAAACTTGCTTACATCGTCCACGTAGGTAGTTACGTTGCCATTTACTGTAGCTACATAATCGCCTTTGCCTTTACCATCTACGTATCTAAATAGCTTATACGTTCCCACTTTCTTGTCAAAATCAACATAATTGCTCCAGTTTAAAGTAGTGCTTAATGCTAAATCCCAATTGGCTTTTAACAAAATGGTTTTTCCTACGTTGCTCGTCATTATTTCGTTACCACAGCTATCATACACTGTAATATTGTACACATAACTCAACGAGTCGGTATAAATATCTTTACTATCGCTGGCGCTAATAAACGGATCGCTGTATTGGTAAGGTACACTTGCTACTTCCTTAAATGGTCCATTCTCAAACAAGCTGCGTCCTACTCGGTATTTAAGCGCATAGCGTGAGGTGTCGGTTAATGTACGTACTTCTACCGTATTATTATCAACCACGGTGGCGTGGGTTAAATAAATAAATTTGGGTTGGCGAGGTTGTGTACATATTAACGCTATTTCGTTACTTGCTGCCGTACTTACACGTGGTGTAAGTGGGCGGGAGTTAGGGTTAATGTAGCTTTCGCTTACTGCACGCACGTAGTACGAATAGGTGTAGCCTTTTTGCAAACCTGTGTGTACATACGTTTCATCATCGCCTGCATTAGTACCTACCAATGTGTATGCTCCGCCATTGGCACTTGCATATATTTCGTAGGCTGCTATGCCTTTTGGCCATATTTGATAGGCGTTCCAACTTAGCGAACTTTGATTTAAACAATTATCCATAGTACCTTTTAATAGCATAGAATAATGATTAGAATTATATCCACTTATGTTACCACAACTATCTACGGCTGCTACTATGTAGCTTACTACATATTTATCAGGGTCGGCAAATGGGCCTGTTCTTGTTCTATCGTCGTCGTAAAAAGTAGTAGCTACTGTATCTATTGGAATATTGGCTTGTCCGTTAAAATAAAAAATAACATATTTTACCACATCGCCACTTGCGCTTGGTGTCCAGCCTATGTGTGTGGTGTTACTACCAACGGTAACAGATACGGAGTCTAACATGGTTTGATTAGGTGGCGTTTTATCTTCAAACAAGCCACTATCAAACGAACTAACTGATGTGCAACCCAAACTATCTTTAGCTTCTACTCTATAGCGTACTATGCCACTACATATAGTTACAGTGTCTTTAAACGTGTTGGTAGTACTTGTGCCTACCTGCGCCCAATTACCCGAATTTACTGGGTATTCTCTAAATATATCATACACTGGATTAGCCGTGGCGAGTACTGGTGTGTGCAACAAATTCCAGTTTAAGGTAGCTAAAGAATTGCCTGCGCCTGCACCACTTACTACTAATTTAATCGTTTTTAATGTATCTAATGGGGGCATTTTTAAGTGGTCGCTACAGCCAGACCATGTACCTATGTAATAATAGTACGATTGGTTTTGTGCATTTACTGTTGCTGCAACATCGGTATATGAATTAAAGTTAATGTTCATTACCGAATCTATCAGTACAAATGGGCCTGTAGCTGTAGCCGAACGCCATATTGTGTACCCATAAAACGAGTTTTGAATATCGGTACTGGGCTCCCAAGTAAGCGTTACGTTACCATTGGCACTTACTGATGCGCAACGCAACGATGGGGCTATTACGCGTGGTAAAAACGTAGTATCTATAATATGTACGGTGTCTATACTCGAAAAACTAAGGCAACCTAAATCTACATCTTGAATAGATACTTTGTACAAATAACGCTCATCGCAACTACTTACTACATCAGTATAAGTAGTTTTGTTTGACGGTACTGAACCTACTATATTCCAAGCGCCAGGGTTACTTAATTCGGTACGGTAAATATCGTATGAGGTAGCCGCAGTGGGTTTTAAGGGTACATCTATTGCATTCCATTGTAGGTTTACATTTTGACTGTAAAGCACGTTAGTAGCAGTAAGTAACATGCTACGCACACTGTCTTTTTCAAAATTAATGTATGCGCCATTACACCCCGAGCGTGTTTGTATATAATAGCTAAACGCTTGTTGTTGTCCGTTAGCGGCTAGTGCAGGTGGTAGCAATCCTCCTGCGGGAGCATCGGTAAACGTAGTGGTATTTATGTTGGTAATGCTACTATCAATCAAGTCAAACGTAAACGAAGGATTATCTATACGATAAATATAAAAACGTTGGAAATTAGTGGCTAATGCTGTTTGAGTTGGTGCTGCCCATGTAAGTTGTATTTTACCATTTGTATTTACATCTACACATCTAATATCTGGCGGTAAAGTAAGTGGTATAGATAGGCTATCGCCATAAAACAAACTGTCTATATTAGACACACTTGTACAAGGTAAACTATCTTTTAACTCCACTTTATAATACACCCATTTAGGGCAAGTTACAACAGAATCGGGAAAGAATAATGTATCCGTCTCCCCTATTTTAGTCCACACAGTAAATATATCGTCTTTGCGATACACTTCGTATTTTGGATGTGCCGTTTTTAGTTTGGGAGCACTCATCGCATTCCAACTAATAATAGCTTTGCTACGTTTGGTTGAACTTATTTTAGCGTTTACAAACAACGTTTTAACGGTATCTAATGCTACTTTAGATAAGTAACGGTGAGAACAACCCATACGAGTAAGTACCATGTACGAAAGTGTATCGGTATTGCCTGTTTTGCCCAAACCTGGGGGGATAAAATCTGTATAAGTACCTTGGTTTACATCTGTAGTACTATCAATAGCAAAACCCTCACGGTAAATTACGTATTTATTAAACGAATTTTTGGAATTAGTGGTGTCTAATAATTCCCACGATAATTCTACATTACCATCGTCTTGCACTTTTAAACAACGCAACTCAGGAGATGGCAAAAGTGGGGTAGGATATACATTTATACGCACAAACTGATACCTAAAACCTGGAACAGGGCACATATTATCGATAGACTTAAACGCAAACTGAAAGGTGTTGAACAACTTGGTATCGCTACCGCCTAAGCCTGCTATTTTTAAATTCTTGGTATGGTTACAGTCTGTTTGCCAACTAAAAAAACCTCCTACTTGCCCATAACCGCCTGTGGCAGGAATAGGAATGGGTGGTTTAAACGGGTTTTTGGTAGTGTATGAAAACTGTGCACAGGGTGGAGTACCACAACCTGTAGCTGCTGTAGCTATACAAGGTGGAGTGTTGCAATTTGTAACCGACAATGTAGTTGGGTTGTAAGTACTAAAACCATTAATAGTACCAAACTGTAAGCCCGAAATTGTAAGCGTGTTTTCTTGATTAATAGTATCTTGAGTTAAAATATTAAAATCAACAAAATCGCCCGCATTTACATTTACTTCGTAACCGTTAGCGGTAGGTATAGCATTGGTATTAAATTGCATTTTGGGTATAGTAGGTATTTTATTAGTTTGACCTGGATATATCGTAAATAAATAATCGCGATATACTTCGGCTATTTTTATACCACTACGAAATGAAGTTGTTTTTATGGTAAATACATACATACCACTTGCAACACTATTAGGTATAACAAAGTTGAAAGCACCTGTTTTAGGGTCTAATATAGGCGGAGGTATTAGAGAAGGCGGTTCAGGAGGTGAGGGTATTGCGCCTGCAGGATTATTAAAAGTATAAGGGGGGGTGTATAAAATAGTAGCAGGATGATTCTCGTTAGGAGGAGCATTTTTCCAATGACTAGGACCTGCGCCAGGATGGCAATTGAAATTAAAAAAAGGTCCGCTTCCATCAACCCACGATGCGTCCATTGTTTTTGCCCAATCTACAGATAGAGAATCCCAATCGGCATCGTTAGCATTTGGATTATAATTAAAGGGTTGTCCTTTGGCTATAATACCTACGGGAAGTTCAGTAAACACTGGGGAGTTATCATAACACGGCTTGGCTTTTTTACCTTGATACGCATACATTGCCGAGCGTATAGTAAAAGGACTATCGCCAGGTATATTTAATGTAGTAGATGGTCGGTTACCATCGCTAAAAGAAAACCACCAACCATTAACACCTGGTGTGTAGTTACCCAAATCAATATCAATAGATTCAAATAATATTTCGCGCATAGCTCCCTCGCTGGTGTTACCACACTTAATAGCAGTTACAGCATTTTTGCAACCTGCTTGAGATATCTCTCTATTAATACCCTCAATAAGTGCTATTGATGAAATAGTTGGATGATTATACACACATAAAGTTGCACCCAAGCCAACAGAGGAAAAATTAATACCATCATCGTGGCAAGCTTCGTAAATGGATAGATAAAAACGATATTTGCCATTCGGGCGACATTTCCAAGTTATTTGCCCGCCTGATAGATGCGTTGCGCTTACATCTTGTAATAAAAACAAACTTAAAAATAGAAATAAAATGGAGGTGTATATACGTTTCATGTG
>JBEBIC010000103.1:0-9737 GCA_040080595.1 Bacteroidia bacterium
ACGGATATGTATTTGTGGAAACTACACTATACCACACTTGCAGGTAGCACTGGCGAAAGTAATGGTAAAGTTACCTTATTAAGATAATTACAAATAGTATAAAAAACAGAAATTATGAAAACCAAATTATTTATTTTAACACTATTAGTAGTAAGTACAATTGGACTAAGCCAAGCGCAAACTACTTGTGGTACATGTGCTCTTAACTCAGGTTTTGAAACAGGTAACACCACCAACTGGGAAGCTAAAAGTGGTACTATAGGCAACCTTAATGGTGGCTTGGTATTTAGTAACAATACGCCAAACAACGACCCTGCACAACATACCGTAGTAACGTCTGGTAACGATGAGGTAGGAGGTTTCCCACGTGTGTGTAATCTTATAGCAGGCAATACCAAATCATTACGACTGGGTAATAACTTAGGCGGTACGGGTAGCGAAAGCATTAGCTATGGCTTTACAGTAAATGCTGCTAATCCGTTTTTTGTATATTATTATGCGGTAGTTTTAGGTAATACAGGAAATACGCCTGCGCAATCGGCTAACTTTAGTGTATCAATGCTTGATGGTACTAATGCGCCAATAGCCTGCACTGCATTACTTGTTGATGGAAGTAATATAAATACATTAGCTAACTCGACAGCAGTTGGAGCTGGAGCTTACGTATCGTGGACACGTGTAGTAGTGCCTCTTAAAGCTTACGTAGGGCAGTGTGTTAAAATTACCTTTACTACCAAAGATAATGCTTTAGGGGGGCATAGTGGTTACGCATACATAGACGCCGCTTGCGAAACTGAACCAATAATAACTGCTCCTGCAAAAAATTGCAGCATGAAAACTCAAATAACATTAAATGCGCCTACGCCACAAGTAAGCGAAGATGCTACTTATACTTACTTATGGACAGGCCCACGCATACAAGGTGCTGCTAATGGAGCTGCTGTTAATGTGCTAGGCTCAGGACATTGGGATTGCGCAGTTACTATTACACAAACTGCTGGTGGAGCATGCTCCTACACTTTAGGAGTAGATGTATTACCCGAAAATTTTATACCAAAAGCCGATTTTACTTACGTAGTACCCTGCGAAGGACAAACGACCAACTTTATAAATACCTCTACACCAGCAGGTATATGGACAAACATTGCTTGGGATATAGCTAATGATAATGTAGTAGATGTTAATACATTAGATGTTAATAATGTAGCAGTACCAAACCACCCATTACCGCCACTATACACAGCACCACCATTACCACGTACACCACTACCACAAGTAATACAATACATACCTGTAAAACTAACTATGAGCAACGCTACGTGTAGCATAGATACTGTTATACAATTTCGCATTAACCCAAAGCCTTATGCCTTTGCGGGTAGCGATAAGTTTGTATGCGCAGGATTAACTGAAGTACTAACGCCTAGCGAGGTATATAATAATGATTTAGACTCCTTGTTTACATGGTATAAAAATTCAAATTTTAATACTAAAGTAGGCGAAAATACCAATACAGATAACATACCGCCATCTATACCGCCAATAGGCTTGCATACAGGTATTAATAATTTGGTGAAAATAAGTTATAGCGCATTGGTAAACGTAGCGGTTACTTATAATTTAATACTAACGAATTCTTATGGTTGTAAAGATACTGATGCAGTAGATCTTACTATAAACCCTAACTGTTGTATAATATGCGAAAATAACCCAGGTTTTGAATCTACAAATCCTGCTGGAGGCTCTTTTTACAAATGGAGTGGTGCATTCGGAAATATTGGAGGTATGGGGTTAGGAAATGATATTTCAGCTATAAATAGTGGTAATGGTACTAATCAAAGTCATAATATAATGACAAGTGGTAATGATGAAGTAGGCGGATTTCCTCGCGTGTGTAACTTATTGCCAGATAATCATACTTCGTTGCGCTTAGGTAATATTGTAGGCGGATCAAGAGCCGAAAACATTACTTATTCGTTCATAGTACAACCTAATAAACCTTATTTTACTTACTACTATGCCGTAGTATTACAAAATGGGGGACATGCTGAGCCTGATCAGCCTATATTTTCGGTATCGATGCGTGATGCCGTAAATCAGGATATAGCATGCGCTCGTTTTGTTGTAAACGGAACTACAGCTGGTGCTATAGGTGGCTTTACTAATGCTGGAGGAGGCATATATTGTGCATGGAGAGCAGTAACTATACCCCTAACTGCAAATATAAATACATGCGTACAGATAACGTTTGCAACAAATGATTGTAGCTTTGGTGGGCATGCAGGCTATGCTTATATAGACGCTGCGTGTATAGCCCCCGAAGTAGTGTCCGAACCTACTATATGCGATAACGGAAAATCAACCATAACATTACGTGCGCCACTTGGTGCAGGTAGTTATGCGTGGACAGGGCCAGGTATTCCAGCTACTTCATTACCTGCTGATAGAGATACCGTGGTAATTACAAAACCAGGTACTTATACCTGTACCATGACTACCATAATAGCAGGAGGTGGGGCTCCGTGTGCTTTTACTGTTACACGTACTGTATTAGCGGCACCTAATCCAACGGCTAGTTTTACTAATAATACAGCTTGTTCCAAAGAGCCTGTAAAGTTTAATAACACAAGTGCACCATCGGGTATTTGGACTAGATATAGCTGGGATTATAACAACGACGGAACTGTAGATAACAACACTATTAATACCGAACAATCATTCGTTAATCAAACAGGAGCACCAATACAAATACCTGTAAAATTAAAACTAGAAAACTTATATTGCACTGCCGACACTGTTATAAACATAACCATAAACCCAGAACCCGTTGCTGATGCAGGTATAGACCAAGGTATATGTGAAGGAGCGATAGCCCCACTAGTAAGCATTACTCCTAGTGTAACTAACCAATGGTATAACGATTTAAATAATTATGCCCTAGTAGCAAGTACCAATGCAGCATACAACGTATCACCACTTATTACTAGCGATTATACCTTAGTGGTAACTAACCAATATGGTTGTAAAGATACTGATGATGTGCGTGTAAATGTAGATAGATTACCTAAACCCGAATTTGTGGCCGCAGATGTATGCTACCCCGATAGTACCAAGTTTGTAAGCCTTAGTACCAATACCAATGTAGGCGATGTACTTACTTGGCTATACGAACCTGGCAAAACGGCTAATGGAAATGTAACTAATTATGCTTATGCTGCTTGTGGTGCAAAAAATGTTACCCTAATTATAACCACTCCCAACAATTGTGTAAATACTATTACCAAAAGCATAAATGTGTTGTGTAAGCCCAATGCCGATTTTACAGTAGCTAATATGTGCCTATACGATTCGGCTACATTTGTTAGTACAAGTGTTGGTAATACTACTATTACCAACTATCAATGGGATTTTAACTATGTAAGTCCTACACTTAATCAACCTTCGTTTATCGAAAACAAATCAACATTACAAAACCCTAAATTTGGTTATTTTGTTGATGGTACTAAAAACGTAGTGCTTGTAGTTACCAATAACGTGGGTTGTAAAGATTCTGTTATAAAGCAATTAGTAGTTTATCCCACACCCAATGCGGAATATAGTGTACCTAATACCTGTTTAAATACAGTAAGTACTTTTACAAGTACATCAACCATTAATGCACCCGATAATATTACACAATACCAATGGGATTATACTAACGATGGTGTAGTAGATGCTTCTACGCCTGTAAATACTAAAACCTATACTTATCCTACTATGTACAAGGGTAACTCTAGCCTTATTGTAACCTCTAACAATGGTTGTAAAGATACTGCTATAGTACCCGTAGAAATATATCCATTACCAGTAGCTAGTTTTTTTGCCCAAGATAAATGTGCTGATAGTGTAGTTACTTTTACTAATAACTCCACAGTAAGTTATGGTACTATAAAAACTAGTTCGTGGTTATATACACCTGCTAACGCAGTGTTAAGTAGCGGTACGCCCACCACTACATTTATATTTAATGCCGAAAATTATTACCCTGTATTACTAACCACTACTACTAATTTTGGTTGTATAGATACACAATTACAAACAGTTATAATATATCCTAATCCTATACCTAGTTTTAGTAGCCCTCAAGCAGGTTGCGCGCCATTTTGCATTACCGAAACTAATACCAGTACCATAACTAATTCGCCCGTGCCAAGTACTATTGTTAAGTACAATTGGAGCTTTGGTAATGGAGATGTAAGCACAACGTTTGAACCTAGTTATTGCTATGCTAATGCCGTAGATTATAAAACCAAAACCTTTGATATAACATTAGTTACCGAAAGTAATTTTGGTTGTGTAAATACGCTACTAAAGCCTAATTACATGGAAATATATCCTAAACCTAAAGCCGCTTTTTATGCCACGCCCACCACTTATGTTATGGGCAAAGAGTTAGTGCAGGTATATGATTCGTCAATTATTGCAACGGTTATTAATTGGGATTATGATGTAAATTACAATCCAATAACATTAGAAAAATTAAATTACAAAACGCTAAATTATACTGATAGTGGCACATACATAATAACTCAAGCTGTAGAAAGTGAGCATGGTTGCTTAGATACGGCTTATACAACAATTGTGGTAAAACCAACGTATAATTTATTTGTACCCAACGCATTTACACCCAATACTGATGGTAACAACGAAACGTTTAATCCTAAATATTTTGGATTAACAAAACTTACATTAACCATATATAACCGTTGGGGCGATATAATAGCTACTATTGACGAAACCACTAAAAAAGGCTGGGACGGTACCGATTATCGCACGCAAGAAAAATGCAAAACCGATGTGTATATATGGAAAGCAAAATACACCACAGTACTAGGTAACGAAGACGAAGCCAATGGCAAGGTAACTTTGTTACGCTAAGAGTAATGAATATGCAAATACAACAAAAGCTCACGGTTTAAACCGTGAGCTTTTGTTGTATTTAAAAACACCTGTTTTTTTTTGAGTGGCTAATAGTTTGTAAAACACTAAATTCGCACAAAATATAATTGTACTTATGAAAGCATTACAACACATAAAAATACTATTAGCATCAGCATCGCCACGCCGCAAGGAACTTATAGCAGGTTTAGGTTTGCCCTACGAAATTGTAAAAATAGACGTAGATGAAGTATTTGATGCTAAGCTACAAGCGCAAGAAATACCCCTGTATTTAGCTGCCCTCAAGGCCAATGCTGTTGATGTAAATATACTAAACGATAACGAAGTAGTACTTACTGCCGATACGGTGGTATGGGTAAATAATCAAGTATTAAACAAACCCGTTGATAAGGCGGACGCCCTGCGTATGTTACAATTACTAAACGGAAATACACACCAAGTATTTACCGCAGTAAGTATGCGCACACGTACCAAAAGCATTAATTTTTATGATGCAACTACTGTACATTTTAACACACTTAGCGTAGCCGAATTAGAACATTATTTAGATACCTATCAACCCTACGACAAAGCAGGAGCTTATGGCATACAAGAGTGGATAGGCTACACGGCAATACAAAAAATAGAAGGCGATTTTTTTAATGTAATGGGCTTACCTATTAGCTTAGTATATAAGAACTTGAAACTTATTTTTGAGGTGCAATAGTATAACGCTTCACGCCCAAATACAACACATACACGCTTACAGCCATAAGTATATGGCTTATGTCTTTATAATTGCACCACGTGTGTAGGGATAGTTTTAAACTATGAATTACAATAGTAGATATACCTATGCACATACCTGTTATAATAAGTGGCGATGGTGCAAATGCAGTACGTTTGTACAACATAATGTGCATATACAATATGGTGCATACGCCCAAGCCAGCAGCTATTTTTACAAATAAAAAATTATTATACACAATAGTAAATAAAGCTACAGCGCTTAGTAAGGTATATACTATGCTATTAAAATACTTACTAGGGCTAAAACTAAGACTAGCCTGTGTACCAAAAAAAGTAGGTACAATACCTATCAAATTCATACTTAGCCATACATACTTATATTCTTGGGGAGTAAACGCCCACTTAAACGCATGTGTACACCCAGCATACAACATAGCAAAAGCCATGGTTGCAAAAAACAATTTCCAGTAGTTTAAGTAAATATCAGTTAATGATAATTTACATAACTGTAAATACCCAACTAAAGCTACTAAAGCAATAAGTAGGTTGGTTAATGCACCAATAGGTTCATTTATAATGCAAACGCCTATATCAATATTGGGCTGAGGAAATAAAACAGCAAATAGCATAAATGTTTGTTGAAAATGTATATAATTAGTTTAATAATTGAATTGTCGTAAAAATAAAAAAAACACGTAACAAAGTATGTTTTGTTACGTGTTTTTTTCAAAAGATATTCTACGGTTTAAACCGTTAGATATGTTTAGTAGGAGCGTTGTGTAATAATTTAGCTTTTAAAATATACCTAGCGAAACACCTACTGTTACAGGGTATAAATCGGGGTTATTGTTTTTGGTAAATAAGGGTGTTAAACCATAGTTAGCAAATACATTTAAACCTCTGTAACCCGCACGTAATGTGGCGCTTACCTTAAAATCATTTAACGAATAGTCGTCTTTTATTTTAGTTTTTATATCGCTACCATTGGTATTAATAATTTGTTTGGTAAACGAACCGTAACGCCATGCACCAATAACACCAGCGCTTAAATGCCAATTATTTTTTTCTTTTTTACTTGTATTCAAGTCCAACATAAGTGGTATGGTTAAGTAATTAGCACGTAGTTTGTTTTTAGGCATGTCATCAATAATAATCATTGGAGCTATTCCACTTGTTTGAAATACCTGCGCTGGTAAACCTCCTGTTGTAGCCAATGTTATATTATTTTTAATACTATAGTTGGCAAATTCTAAACCTAAACCTGTTACCAAATTAATTTTGTGCTTATACAAATTAAATCCTTTTTCGTAAAAATTAACCGCTACATGGTACGATTTACCTGGGTTTTGCAAATAGTTGTAGGGTTCGCCTAAATTGGTTTTATTAGCACTATTAAGCAAACCATTAAACCCAAACTCCACGCCCGACCAGTGGTGCCAAGTATTGTTTTTAGGCTTTTTTGTTTTGCTTGCTGCACTATCGTTACCTTCTATTATCATTATTTTTTTGTTCTTAAAATTAAAACGAGTAGTGTCGCTACCGCCATTAGCATTCATTTCGGCTTTGGCTATTTCGGTATCCTCTTCTTTTTTGGTAACACTACCTGCTCCACTTACATCTATGTTTTTAATGGCAGGCTCTTCCTTAAACGAAATACTCGATGCGCCCGATATTTTAGCATTTAATTCGTTTTTAGCATTTACCTGTGCGTGTCCAGCACCACTCATTTTGGCGGTGGTATTGGT
Organism: Bacteroidia bacterium; assembly: GCA_040080595.1. GTDB lineage: Bacteria > Bacteroidota > Bacteroidia > UBA4408 > UBA4408 > JACMRI01. The sequence goes on from JBEBIC010000103.1 coordinate 7,413, forward strand.
AGTTAATAAATTTATGGCTTTGAGTTCGCCTGCGCCACTTATTTGGCTTGTATGATTGTTGGTAACACCTTTTATTTTTAGTTCGGCGGCACCACTTACTTCGGTTTCCAAATCGTTAGCAACTATGGCTAAGTTAGCCTCGGCAGCGCCACTCATTACTATACGCAATTCATTTTCTATTAAGTCGCCGTTGGTGCTCAAGTCGGCACTACCGCTTAGTTTTATATAGTTAATAGTAGGGGCGTATATACGCAATGTAGTTTTTGCATTGGCTTTGCCGTTGCTACTTATTACTAGCACGTTTTCGTTGTTTACTTTAGCGCTTATGTTATCTTGGTTTGCGCTTGTGGTTTCTACTTGCACCTTTGTAGTTAGTGCCTCGTTAAGTACTATGTTAAATGTTCCACCAGCAATTATTCCTGTAAATGCGCCAGTTTCAATTTCTTTTTTTGTAGTACTATCAGTTTGTGCTAATGCGCCTGTGGTATATATAGCAAGGCTTGCAGCAGTTAGGAGTGTGTGTAGTGTTTTCATTTGTGTTTGTTTTTTTGTATTATGTATGTTGTATTTTGTAAGGCTTGATTATAGTTGAAGTGTTAATTTTTTAATTGTAACTATGAGAATGCTATCGCTAAGTTGGGTGGTGGCTGAGCTGTATAATTTTATTATAATTACAATTTGGTTACGTCTAACTTGGTTGTAATATTTAACTAATTACTGTTTGTTTTTGAATAAGACGTTGATGTACTTATAAAAGTTACAGCAGAATTAAAAATTATTTTTGAGCAATTGTTTTAGAAAACTCCAACTCGCCTACTTTTAGCTCGTAAGCCACCAAAGCGCCATCAATACTTTGTTTTTGGGTAATGCCTAGTTTTTTAAATAACCTGTTTTTTAATACCATTGCTAATGGTTTATTGGTTGCAGATTCATCAACGCCATTACCCATAATGGTAGTTATGTTACTGTTTTGTGGCAATTTATACGTTATGTAAGTACTATTATCTTCAATAGTATTTAGCGTATCTTTTGCAGTAATAGGAGTAGTTATTAAGGTAATTTCGTTTTGTGTAGTAGGCAATACACTATTGTTATTTACACTTGGTACTATTGTTTTTTTTGTAGTATTAATAGGCTTATCCATTCTGTTTTTTTGTATAGGTCTAATTATGTTAGTACTATCTATAGTGGTAATAGGAATAACAGTATGTACCTTATTTTGTGCTACTTCTTTTGTAACATTAGTAGTATCCGCATTATATACGTTATACAAAAGTAATAGCACCACTACCGATGCCGCTGCTGCGTAAGTGTATAGCCACACTATTTTATTGTTGCGTTTAAGTTTGTTTTTATTATCATAAACAAGGGTATCATCGGCAACCAAAAAAGTAGGCTTAAATAAATTAACCTCCTGTTGTAATGTAGCATTGGTGGCTAATTCAGCCGTAAATGCGTTAGTTTCATTTGCATTTAATTCGTTACTTAAATAGGCTATAATAGTTTCGTTGGTGTACGTTATTTCTTTTTTTAATGCGTGCTTATTAGTATAGATTATTGGTTCTACTATAGTGGGTAATGCGGTAGCTGTTAGTAATTCTAACTCAGCTTTTATAGTGGGGTGCTGTTCTACAAACAATAACAAATCGGCAACATCTTCGGTGCTTAATGTACCGTCTATGTAATCAATTATGTACTCTTCGTAGTTATGTAGGGTTATTGTTTTCATTACAGTACGTTTTCTATTTTACCAATATATTCTTTAAGCGTAATGCGTGCACGGTATATATACACTTTTACTTGCGATGCGTTAAGGCTAGTTATTTCGCCTATTTCGTCGTAGTTATATCCTTCGTAGTCGCGCAATAGTATAACGGTACGTTGTATTTCGGGCAATGTACTTAGTGCTTTATCTAATATTTTTTTAAGGTCGGGATTGGAGTTTTCGTAGCCACGTTCTATATCTTCTACAGCTATGTTTTTATCCGTTTTTTTTTGTTTGCGTGTTTCGTCTATCAGTGTGCGGTAGGCGGTGGTGTATAGGTACGATTTTGCTTTATCAGCTTCAATGTTTTCGTGCTTTAGCCATACTTTTTCAAAAGTATCTTGTATAATATCGTTAGCAATATCTCGGTCTCTAATATGCTTTAACACAAACCTATACAGCCCATCGGCGTGGGCATCTACGGCTTTGTTATAGTCTTGTGTTGTCATTTAATTAGTTTTTTATTGCTTTATATGTATTGTTGTAAATTATTAATTTTAAACGTAATTCGTAATTTTTAATTCGTAATTAATTTATTTCGTGCATAAGACGCATTAGCT
>JBEBIC010000104.1:0-9734 GCA_040080595.1 Bacteroidia bacterium
CGCCAGTACGCTATAAAATTATGTAGCGGTTGGTTTTTAAATATTTTTATAAGTACCTCTAACTCTTTATCATTCAAAAACAATAAGCGATATGAGTTAATTAATTCGTGGGTTAAATAATTTATTGTTTTTTCTTGAATATCATTAATCTTCCAAGAGGCAGCATCTTTTGTTTTTAAATAATTAATTGTGGTATGCGCTAATTCTTTTTTCAAAAAATAAATACAACTACTTACAGCTGCCTCGTCAAATACGTTGTCTATCTGCACTATTTTATTCAGCGAAACGTTTTTGTACAAAAACATTCTTAGTTCTTTAAAGCTACTACGTGCTAAAAAAGAATCAGGAATTATCATACTATTTAGTCCGTTGGCTCTTAATAACTGAATACTTTTTTCAATGAATAAAACATATAAATCGTACTGCTCTTTTGCGGTTTCGTAGTTGTTTAAAACTACTTTTTGCTCGCTATCAATTTCTTTATTTGATATATACGGCGGATTCCCAACAACTACATCAAAGCCAATAAAATCTCCGTTATCCGCAAGCACTTCAGGGAATTCAAATCGCCACTCAAAAGCATTACTATATATTCTATTGTTTTTTATGTCGTCTTTTTGTAATTCAATTTTTGCAATTTCAGCTTCAATCTCTTTTACCTTGGCATTAAATAGTTTTTTGGTGCTGTTGTTTCCGTACTCCGCACTTTCTTCAAACGCCATCATTAATCCTGTACCATCTCTACCTTTTCCTGTAAGGTTAAATAGTTCGTTGCCTAACTTATCTAACTTTTTTTGTAGTGGATTTTCACTATTAATTTCGGTTACAAAATTGCTTTTTATATCATTTATTAAGCGTTCCATTTCACGCTTTTGCTCTTTGTTTTGGGCGTTGCGGTACGTATCAACTGCTATGCGATAGGTATCTATAGTCCACTTGCTTTTTTTAAGTGCTTTTTTCAAATCAGCATCTAACGCAAACCTACTTATAAGCGAGTTTCCACACTTTATGTTTATATCTATATTAGGTAACGTTTCTAGCTCGTTAGTGCCTTTGTAATACGCATTTTTAAGTAGTTCTATCCACAAGCGCAATCGGCATATTTTTACCGAGTTAGGATTTATATCCACACCAAACAAACAGTTTTCTATTATGGTTTGTTTTTCGTTAAAAAGCGTTTCTTGTATGCGTTGGCTTTCTTGCTTGTTGGGGTTGTATGTAAACAGTTTAGCATCTTCTTCGTCTAATATCATTAGCTCGTCGTTTACTACCGTTATGCGGTAATCTTTTAGGCGCAAACCTTTTTTATCAGCGAGTATTTTTAACTCGTGTTTTATAGCTATAATTTCGTTGAGTGCCGATACCAAAAAATGCCCCGAACCTACTGCGGGGTCGCATATTTTTAGGCTGTTTATTATGGCATTACCTTCGGCTATGGTATAGGTTTGATTTTTTAACTCATCAAATGTTTGGCAGTTCCAACCTTTGGCATCGTTAAATTTTTGTACTACACTACGGCGTATTGTTTCCTTGCACATATACATGGTTATAAAACCTGGTGTAAAAAACGAACCATCTTTATAACCATTTATTTTTTCAAATATTAAGCCCAGTACGGCAGCATTTATAAGGGTTTTATTGTCTTCTTGTATATCCTCCGTGCCTTCGCTAGCAAAGTCGTAAGCATCCAAAAATTTAAAAAAATAATTAAGCGCATTAAGTGCCCCTGTTACTTTTTTGCCTTGTCTATCTTTTATAACTGTACCACTTAGTAGTGGCAGTAGTTTATCATCTTCTAACTGCGCCACAAAAAAAGTTTGATGCTCCAGTTCTGTAGGTTCAAACAACGAACTATTTAAGTACGGCACGTGTGCAAACAGTGTGCTTACATCGGCATTGCGAGCATTGGGCAATTTTGCCAACACTTGAAAAAACAACGTGTTGAGACTACCGTAATCGTTTATTTTAGTAGAATTTAAAAACGTATAATCGCTGTTTTCTTTGTTTTTGTGAGTGTTATAACTTACTAATTGTGCCTCTAATAATTTTAAAAACAATATACGGTTTACCCACGTAATGCTTAGTTCTAGTGCTACGCCAAACAATTGCTCCTCGCGGTTTGCGCCATAGTTTTTTATGTTGGGTATATGTGGTAGTTTATCTAAACTTTCTATTTGTAGTATAGCATTTTCGAGCAACGAACCTGTGTAACGCTCCTTGGCTTGGGGGCGCACAATAAGTTTTTTACCTCCTACTTTAGTTTCGGTTAAGCCTATAATGTGTAAGAGTTCGTTATAAAAATTTTTGTCTAACGTGTTGCTATCATTGATGAATGAGAGCTTTAGCAAATGCTCAGGCGATAGTAATTTGTATAACGCTATTAGTTCTTTATCGTCTTCCTTATTATTGTTGCGTACTATAGTTTCGTATTTTCTAATATCAAAGTAAGCATACTCCAATTTGTCTAACACTGTGTTTATGTAAGGCTCGGCTATTTGTTTGTAAAAATCGGTCGTGGTTTTTACAGACAGTGTATGCGCCTCAAAATCATTAAACTGCTTTACAAACCCAGCGTTGTGGGCAAATAATGTATCAAACAATTGCGCATCAAACACAAACCATTCGTTAATATTAGTTACTACTAAGTGCTTTATTTCTAAATTATTGAGTGTAATACGCTCACGCATAAAGTACAATACCAATTCCTGCAACGCCTTGTTATTAAGCTGTTGTGGGCTTATCATTTCGGTTTTGTTAGTAGGACTTTTGGCTTCAATAATAACACCTACTGCACTCTTAGCATCTTTGCCTGTGTGTATTACCAAATCGTTGCGCCCTTTCGTATTTAAGTAGTGTAAAGGATTGTAATAGGTTTGTTTTAAAAAATCGGAAATGAGATTCTTATGAAACTCCTCGGTTTCGCCCGCTTTGCAACTATCCAACACAGCTATTAAATTAGTTTTAAATAACTCAATACTTATGCGGTTGGGTTTTATTTTAAGATACGCTTTATTAAGTGCCTTGCGAGGAGTAAGTAGAGTAGAGGTCATAGTATAAATTGTGTGGGTAATTTGCAATGGCTAAATATACTGCGTTTTTTTTAGTAATGCTTATGTGTAAATGCTACAGTAAATTAATAAGATAGTTGTAATACCTAAGCTATCAAATCCATTAGTTGTTGTTCGCTTATAATAGTAACACCAAGACTTTCGGCTTTTTTTAGTTTTTCGGGTCCCATATTATCGCCTGCTACTACATAGCTTGTTTTGCCCGATATACTGCCCGAAAGTTTACCTCCGTTTTGTTCTATTAATTGTTTTATGGCATCTCGCTCTATGGTAAATACGCCTGATACTACCATTGTTTTTCCTGCCAGTTTATCCGTTTTGGTGGCTAAAGTATCTTCGTGCAACTCAAACTGCAAACCTGCATTTACCAAGCGTTGTAGCGTAGCTTGTTGTGCGTCGTTATCAAAATATTCGCGAATACTTACTGCAATTTTGCCACCTACCTCGCCCACCTGCGTAAGCTCTTCAAGCGTTGCTGCTTTAAGTTTAGTTAAGTTGTGAAAATAATGCGCTAACTTTTTAGCCGTATTTTCGCCCACGTGGCGTATGCCTAAGGCAAACAATACACGTTCAAACGGTACTTGTTTACTGGCTTCAATTCCTGCTAATAAGTTATCTACTGTTTTTTGTCCAAAGCGTTCAATAGCAAGTAATTTCTCCGCTTTCAATTCGTAAATATCAGCGTAATTATGTAGTAGTTTTTGTTCAAATAATGTTTCTATTGATTCCTCTCCAAGTCCATCTATATTCATCATTCTACGTCCCACAAAATGAATCATTTTACCTTTGAGTTGTGGCGCACAATTATCTTCGTTCATACAATAATGGTTAGCCTCTCCTTCAGGGCGCACTAAGGTACTTCCGCATTCAGGGCAATGATGTATAAACGTTAAGGGTGTAGCATCTGCGCTTCGGCGACTTAAATCTACTCCCATTATTTTAGGTATAATTTCGCCACCTTTTTCTACGTACACATAATCGTTAATGCGAAGGTCGAGCTCTGTCATAAAATCATTATTGTGCAACGTTGCTCGTCTTACCGTAGAGCCACTTACTAGCACAGCCGCAAGGTTAGCTACAGGTGTAACGTTGCCCGTACGCCCCACTTGGTAACTTACACTAAGCAGTTGTGTGGCTACTTGCTGTGGTTTAAATTTATATGAAGTTGCCCAACGTGGGTTTTTGGACGTAAAGCCCAATGTTTTTTGTTGCGCTACACTATTTATTTTTATTACAATACCATCAATGTCAAATGGTAGATTAAAACGTGCGGTATCCCAATGGTTTATATACGCTATTACATCGTTAATAGTGTTGCATTTTTTATAATAGTTACCCACCTTAAACCCCCAACTATTGGCGGCTTGCAGGCTTTGTTCATGTGTAGCGTAATTATTATCCGCAGTGTATAAAAAATACAAAAAGCAATCTAACTTACGTTGTGCTACTTGTGCGGAATCTTGCATTTTGAGCGAGCCACTTGCCGCATTGCGTGGGTTTGCCATAAGTGCATCTCCATCAGTTTCGCGCACGGCGTTAAGTTGTGTAAATACTTGGTGGGGCATAAATATTTCGCCACGTATTTCAAACTCGTTGGGGTACGTGCCTTGCGTAAGTTGCAGGGGAATGGTTTTTATTGTTTTTACGTTGTTGGTTACATCATCACCCTGCGTGCCATCGCCACGGGTTACGGCTTGTTGCAATACACCATTTTTGTATTTTATACCTATGGCTACTCCATCGTATTTAAGTTCGCACACATACTCGTATTCGTCAGTAAGTAATCCTTTTTTTATGCGTTCGTCAAAGGCTAATAAGTCATCAATAGAGTACGTATTGCTTAACGATAGCATAGGATATTCGTGCTTAACTGTGTTAAATGTCTTGGTAATACTGCCTCCCACACGTTGCGTAGGAGATGTAGGGAATTGTAATTGTGAAAATTGTTGTTCTAATTGTATCAATTCATTTAACAGATTATCAAACTCATAATCGCTTATAGTAGGTGTAGAATGTTGATAGTAATTGTGATTATGTTCGTGCAAAAGTGTTGATAATTCGGCTATGCGTGCCTGTGCGGTAGTTATATCAATGGTATTCATTAGTATGATGTGTGTGGTTGTATATGTGGTATAAAAATAAAAAATCTCCACAAAGTTATTACACCTGTAGAGATTTTTGTATGTACTTAATTTGTTTTAATCAATAGTAAAACGTTTGGTTGCAATTGTTTTGCTATCAACCAATACCGTTAAAAAATAAATACCCGATGGTAAGTCGGCAATGCTATTAATAGCAATGGTTTCGGGCATTGCGGTAGTAGTTTTAGTTCCCATTTCTTTGCCCAACATATTGTATATTTTTAGGGCTACTGTTTTACCATTAAATGCACTTTGGTCGTTTATTTTCACAAAAGCATTTCCGTTTGATGGATTAGGATATACATTAGAAACAGCTACGCTTAATTTATTTACATTTAATGCAGTAGTTGTTGTTGCGGTATAATTAACAGTTATGTACACCGAATCGCTAGTGTTATTGATATCGTAAAACACATATCTAATAGATGCGTTACCTACTACACCGTTAGGGTTTACATAACCATGAAACTTAGTATTGCTTGCGCCCGCATTTATGTTTTCGGCAGTAGGAGATACGTTGGTGTTGGGCCCGTAGCAAATAGTCCAGCAAAAATAATTGCTCATAGCCGCTGGTGGCGCTACCATTACAATACGCTTGCACTTAACTTGCTTAGCAGTAGCCGAAATGTTTTTTACGTGCACATCAGCTTCAAACGCATTATAAATATCGCCTCCTGGGTTAGTTACATTAAGTGTTTGGTTAGTTACTACATTACCGCTGGTGTCGCGCAATTCAAAACTTTGTGCGTAGGTATAAGTAATACTAACAAGTGCTAAAAATAGAGTAGATAGTTTTTTCATGATTGAAAATAGTATAAATTGATGAGTGTTGTAAGTGTATTTTTATTTATCTAAAGATATTAAATAATTGATTACAACGTTATTTGTATTCATTATTTTTATGGTATAAATACCGTTATTTAGTTGCGATAAATTAACCGCTGTACTACGTATGTTATTTTGAGTATGTACTAATTGCCCCAAAGTATTGTAAACACTCACACTCAACACATCATCATTAAAATAAAACACGCCTGTTGAAGGATTGGGAAATGGGTTTGCACTATTGTTTTTTGTTATACTATTACTTGCGGTTAGTAATGTACCGTTGTTATTTACGTGCAATAAATAATTATCATCGGCCTGCGCATTATATTTTCCTGTAACAAAAAAGTCGTTGTGCAGTCCTTTTATTATTTCGTAACCTATATCTATACCCGCAGTACCGTAAGTGCTGTACCATAGCATATTGCCTAAAGTATCCGTTTTAAATACCACTATATCAGTAGCCGTACCATTGTTGTAACTGCTACTATACCCTGTAAACACAAAGCCATCGCTTACTTCCGTTGCCGAAAACACAGCATCAGCGTATGCTCCGCCTATTAACTTATGCCACAATGTGTCGCCCTGTGGGTTTACTAAATCTATCCAAAAATTAAACGGCGAGTTAAGCGTAACTTCCGATTCGCCATAGGTTAAATAATTGTTGGTACTTGTTATTAATACACCCTGCGAGCCGTTTTGCAAATCATCACCGTAGGTTTTGTCCCATATAATAGTGCCTGCGGTATCTAACTTAAACAGTTCAAAATCGTAACTATTGTTGGTGTTTACGTTTCGCACATCGCCCATTAATACATAGTTACCACTGGGCGTTTCTTTTATTTGTTGCCCATACTCGTTAGCCGTTGTGCCATAACTCTTAGCCCAAATTAATGTTCCGTTACTGGTTAATTTTACTACCCAGCTATCATTATACCCCGCACTATCATTGGTTGCACCACAGGCTATAATAGCACCACTACTGGTTTGCTCGCAATATTTTAACGATTGATTGTTGGGTAGCGCAATATCATTTTGCCATATTACATTGCCCGCAGTATCTATTTTTAGTACAAAAGCATCTTTATTGCTAGCGCTAGGTTCGTTTTCGCCACATATAATAAAGTTACCGTCATTGGTGGTGTTTATGTATAGCGCAGCATTATAGTTAGCGTCGCCCAGTTGTTTTGTCCACAGTACATTGCCTGCATAATTTAGTTTTGAAATTGTAATGTTAAAATCAGTATTAACAGTGTTGTTAGTATAACCCACCATATATATAGCACTATCTGCCCCTAACTTAATACTACGTGAAAGCTCAGTATTAACAGTACCAAAACTTTTTTGGTAAAAATAATTTTGTGCCAATGTTGTAGTGCAAAACAAACTTACCACAATAATAAAAACAATAGACTTTAGCATTATATACTCGTTTAATTTTAAATATTCTATTGCAAATTAACCACTTATAAATTTTATATGCGCATAAATAAATTTTAGTTACTTTTAATTTTAAATAAACCTACAACACAAAAACAATTTAACCTTAAAAATAACCACCGCATGAAAAAATCATTTACACTCATTAGTTCGCTTTTGTTGGCTACGAGTAGCTTTGCACAATCGCAACGTACAATTCTTGCTGAAGAATTTACACAAGCATCATGCGGGCCTTGTGCTGCGCAAAACCCTGCGTACAACGCATTATTACGTATTAATCAAGACAAAGTAATAAGTCTTAAATATCAAACTTCGTGGCCAGGCACTGACCCTATGAACGCCCAGAACCCTACTGATGTGCAAACTCGTGTAAACTATTATAATGTAGGCGGTGTGCCTGATGTAGAGGTTGATGGTAATTATCAATCAAGCGTTGCGCCATCTCAAGTTACACAACCAAGTATTAATAGCGAATATCCAGTAACATCGCCATATAGCATAGCACTTAGTACTAGCTTAAACGCTGCTAAAGATTCTATTTTTATAACCATGGCAATAAACTGTACACAAGCTGTTAGCGGTACACTTATGGCGCGCGTTGCAATTGTAGAAAATTTTATACAGTTTGCATCAGCACCTGGTACTAACGGCGAAAAAGAATTTCAGTACAACATTATGCGCAAAATGTTGCCCAATGCCAATGGTACTACACTAGCTACTACTTGGACTGTAGGGCAAACACAAACATTAACATTTGCCGAAAAAATACCTACCTATATTTACAACAAAAACCAATTGGCAGTAGTTGCATTTATACAAGATGACAACAACAAAAACGTAAAACAAGCTGCGTATTGCTCGCAATTAAACGCTGATGCGTCTATAGCCGAAGTTACCAATTTGCCAACAGCACCAAGTTGCGCAGTAAATTTTACACCTACTGTTAAACTTATAAATAAAGGTAAAGATGTATTAACATCGGCCATTATTACACCTACTGTTGATGGTGTAGTAGGCTCACCTATTAACTGGACAGGTTCATTAAACACCTTAGGAGCAAGCATGGTAGCTTTGCCAACGGTTAATACTACAGTTACAGGCGCACATACATTTGCGGTAGTGGTAACTATGCCTAATGCTATGGCAGACGTAGCTCCGCAGGAAGATAACTACGCATCAAAGTTTTATTTGTATAGTGCGGCACAAGCGTATCCGTACTATCAAGAGTTTTCTGCAGGAGGTTTTCCTTACACCAACTGGATTGTAGAAAACATAGAGGGCGACCCAGCTACATGGACAAAAGTTGCCAATGGCTCAGCAGGCGGAACTGGTACAGGTTCTGTTAAAATAGATTTTTATAATAGTCCACCATCGTATATAGATAATATGTACTTGCCAACCTTTGATATGAGTGCTGCTACAGCTACCGACTCTGTTAAGTTAGATTTTAAAGTAGCAGGCGCATCGTACTTAGATGCTAACGATACTAGCTTTACTTCAAACGATATGTTAAACGTAGAAGTATCTAATGATTGTGGAGCTACTTGGATACAAGTATGGAGCAAATCGGGCGCAGCATTATATACTACTACCAAACGTTCTAGTGCTTACACACCTGTGCCAGCGCACTTTCGCAACGAGTCTATTAACTTAGATGCGTTTAAAGGACAAAGTAATATTATTGTACGTTTTAATGCGTATTCTGATTATGGAAACAATGTGTATGTAGATAAAATTAACTTATACGTAGCTACCGTAACGGGCGTAAAAGAAATAAAAAACACCACTACTACCGATGTGTATCCTAACCCTACAAGCGCTAATGCTACGGTACGTGTAGTGTTAAACAACACTCAACAAGTAGCTATAGAGGTAGTAAATGTTATTGGCGAAAAAGTAATAACAACACCACAAAACACAATGAGTGCAGGCGAACATAATTTTGCATTAGACACTCAAAAACTAAGCAACGGTGTGTATATGGTAAACATAATTACTAACCAAGGCACTGTTACCAAAAAACTAATTGTAAACAAATAATTACATTTTTTATTTTTCCTAAAAAATCAGGATCTTTTGAGCCCATCCATGAAATTTCATCGAATAAAATAATGACAGTTCCTTTTTCTGTATTTTTAGCTAAGAAAGTAAATAAATCGCCCCAGTCAGTCATGCTGAATTTTGGGATCTCCAAGGCTTGACACAGCTGACGTGCAAATTCATCCATCTGCATTTGCGCTGTTGTTTCCTTTGTAGGAGC
>JBEBIC010000367.1:0-2131 GCA_040080595.1 Bacteroidia bacterium
GAAATCATTTTACGGGAGAATTAACAAAAAAACTTAGTGCAATAGCTCCACATAAAATACATTACGCACCTGCTTTTTTGTATGATAATCAAAATGATTACGGCGTATATTTATTTGTAGTGTTTTTATTTTGTATAAACTACTCTGTTTTTTTTAAACAAAATTTATACTTAGTACTAATTAGCTTATTTAGTTTGTTTTTGTTTTCATTTACAGGCGATGCTCGAATTATGAGCTATTTAATAGGAGTGCTTATATTGTTTGTATTGGCACAAGAGTTAATTAAATTAGAGCTGCTTAAAGCAACCAAAAATAAAATTGTAGTAGCGTTAGCAATAGCTTCGTCAATCATTTTAATAATAAATAAACCTATTTTTTTAGGCCCTAAATATCAAACAGATTCATCGTTTTATAGAATGAGAGATATGCAAGATTTTGAAAAGCAATTTGGGGGATATGATAGTATTGGTAAGGTAGAAAACTCGTTTGTGGTACGGTTAAAATTTATAAAAAATGGGTTGTTAATGATACAAGAAAATCCAATATTAGGAGTTGGTCCAGGACAGTATAAAACAGTACACCGATTAAAAAAAGTAAAATATGATACAGGTACAAATGTATCTCCACATAATTTTCCTGTAGAGATAATAAGTGAATATGGGGTGTTTGGTTGGGGGTATATTGGCTTACTTGGATATTTTTTTTATCTAATTTTTCAATTAAGATATAAACACCATCACGAGGTATCGTTTTGGTTATGGCTTAGCATACCACTATTTTGTGTAGTATCTATTATTCCATCTTCATTTTTATATTTTGATATTATGTGGTTGTTTGCCCCATTGTTATATTTTGTAATAAGGCGAGAGTATTTATTAGTTAGCGTTAGTATATAAATGAGTTTAACTATTAAAGCATATCAAAAAAACTTTGTAACAATGCTTACAGGTAATACTTTAAGCCAGTTAATACCGTTTTTAATTGCGCCTACTCTTGCGCGAATATATTCGCCCGAACAGTTTGCTGTGTTTGCTAATTTTATGGCAATAGCAGGTATGATAGGTATTGTAGCCACAGGAAGACTAGAACTAGCAATACCCTTACCAAAAGAAAAAATAAAAGCCAAGCATATAGTTATAACAGGCCTATTGATATGTGTTGCACTAAGTATATTAAGTTTTATAATTCCACTGAATGCTAATAAAATAGCTATGTTTTATAACAATGAAAACTTAACGCCTTACCTCTGGTATGTACCTATTTCAATAGTTAGTTTTGGACTTTTTGCACTAAGTAATAATTGGGCGTTAAGAAATAAAAAAATAAAAAACATCTCAACAAGTAAAATTTTACAATCATTAATTAATAATGGTGCCGCAGCTTTATTGGGGTATATTGGTTGGGGAATTAACGGTATGATAATAGCTTGGCTCTGCTCTCAGTTTATTGCTATACTTATATTTAGCATAGGTGTAAACAAACGAAAAATTGTTGCTACAGACTATACCACTACCGATTTTAAAAACACGGTATATACTTATAAAGATTTTCTTACCATAAATTCATTGCACGCATTTGCCGATTTGTTTATGACTCAATTTTTATTGTTTTGGATTATTTCTATGCACTATGGTAATACCGAATTAGGCTTATTCTCTCAAATGGTTAAATACCTAAAAGCGCCAGTAGTACTTATTTGTAGTTCGGTATCGCAATTGTTTTTTATTGAAGCAAGTACCGCTTTACAAAACAACGTATCAGTAAAACCTGTTTTTTATCGCACACTTAAAACTACATTGTTTTTTGCCATACCATTTGTAATTATTGTATATTTATTTGGGCCAACTATTTTTAAATTATACTTGGGAAACCAATGGATAGCTTCGGGTACATACGCTCAGCTATATTTACCTGTATTGTTTTTAATGTTTTTTGTATCGCCAGTTAGTACCATTCCTATATTGTTTGGCAAACAAAAAAAATCGTTTTTAATAACTCTACTAGGCTATGCGCTTAGCTTAGGCTCATTTTTTATTAGTGTTAATTTGGGTTGGGAGTTTAATAAAGCATTGTTGTTATATAGTTGTTTAAACATACCTTACTATGTTTTTTTACTATTTTGGTATTACTC
>JBEBIC010000368.1:0-2123 GCA_040080595.1 Bacteroidia bacterium
GTGACCAGGTGTGTCTATAATGTTAATTTTTGTACCGTTGTAAGTGATAGAAACGTTTTTAGACAAAATGGTAATACCACGCTCACGCTCTAAATCGTTGTTATCTAATATAAGTTCGCCACTTTCTTGGTTATCGCGAAATAACTTTGCGGTGTGAAGCATTTTATCAACCAATGTAGTTTTACCGTGGTCAACGTGGGCAATAATGGCTACGTTTCTAATGTTTTGCATTTCAATAATTTGTTTTTTGTTTTTATTTAATTTTGTGCAAAAGTAAATTTATTATTCGGCATTACCCAATTTTAAATACAACGAAATGATTTTTGTTTTGATTCTTGCATTTTTTTGCAAAAAAGTTTTGTTTTACTGAAATAGTAGTTTAATATTGCATATTATTACAATTAAATAAAGAACTAAACATAAATAGCCGTTTTAATACGTTTCCCAATATGAAAAAAATACTTAACACCTTACTTGCAGTAGCGTTAACAGGTTATTCTGCACACGCTGCGCAAATAATTATTGAGGGTAATTATCAAGGAAAAAACCTATATATATCCAATCCGTACGCTGGTTCGGGTGTTGGTTTTTGTGTATATGAGGTGTATGTGAATGATAAATTAACTACTGACGAATGGAATTCGAGCGCATTTGAAGTTGATTTTACTAATTTCTCGTTAAAAAGTGGCGATAAGGTAGTAGTTAGAATTAAACACAAAGATGATTGCAAACCAAAGGTGTTAAACCCAGAGGTGTTAAAACCAAAAAGTACATTCGAAATTGTTTCTATGAAAGTAGAAAAAGATGGTACTATGAATTGGAAAGCAAAAGGAGAAACAGGTAAATTGGCTTACGTAGTAGAACAGTTTCGTTGGAACAAATGGATTAAAGTAACTGAAGTACAAGGTAAAGGAACTGACAATGCTGATTATACAGCTAAAGTTGTACCTCACTCGGGCGAAAATAAATTTAGAGTTAAACAAGTTGATTTTAGTGGAAGCCCACGTTACTCGGAGCCTGTAAAGTTTCGTTCTATGAGCAAAGAAATTACGTTCTCACCTCAAAAAGCCGACAAAGAAGTTATATTTAGTGATGATACCATGTTTGAAGTTTGGGATCAGTACGGAAACATTGTAAAAAAAGGAAGTGGTGCTAAGGTAGATGTAGCAGGCTTACAAAAAGGTATTTACTACCTTAACTTTGATAACAAAACAGATAAGTTTGTAAAAAAATAAGTTGTAGTTAAGTTAAACATCAACAAAACACACTAATTTATAAAAGGAACAAGCAGCAGTGTTTGTTCCTTTTTTATTTCGCACAGTATATTTACAATGCTCAATTATAACTTACCTATTACCGCTACTATTGCCACCAAAGCAGGTATTATTAACGATTTTACAACGCAAGCCAGTACCAATACCGACCACAACACTGTGGATTCGTTTGGTGATGAGTGGGCTAAGTTTGATACATTTAGCGCACAAGATATTGCTACTGCTGGCGCCGAATATTTTGATATTGTAACCAATGAAATGCTTAACCCACAAAGCACCGTACTTGATGTAGGTTGTGGTACTGGGCGCTGGAGCATGTACGTAGCTAATAGAGCCAAATACATTGAAGCCATAGACCCTAGCATAGCCGTAGTAAGCGCACAACAACTTACACAACACATTGCCAACATACGCATAACCAAAGCCAGTGCCGATGCTATACCGTTTGCTAACGATAGCTTTGATTTTGTATTTAGCCTTGGGGTATTGCACCACATACCCAATACCCAACAAGCCATAAAAGATGCTGTGAGCAAACTAAAGCCACAAGGTTGGTTTTTGGTGTATTTGTATTATAGTTTGGATAATAGAGGCATGGGCTATAAAGCTATTTTTTACGCATCAAATGGGCTGCGATTAGTGGTGAACAAACTACCCGCTAAACTTAAATTAGCAGTGTGCGATGGGATAGCAGTACTCGTGTATATGCCGTTGGTGTTGCTGTGCAGGGGTTTGTGTAAAATAGGATTGCGAAGCCTTGCTAAAAAATTACCACTGTATTATTACACCGATAAAAATTTTTACATCATAAGAAACGATGCCTTAGATAGGTTTGGAACACCCTTGGAA
>JBEBIC010000105.1:0-9627 GCA_040080595.1 Bacteroidia bacterium
GTTCTATACTTAACTGTGTCATTTATTATAGGTAGCTCATATTCATCGCCTGCACCATATCCCAAAAATTCAAATTCTTTAACTACATAATTACTCTTTTTAAAGAACACTAGTTCTTTCTGTCCTAATTTATACGACTCTTTCCTATACCTACATGTCCAATTTTCAAAGCGTTTTATAACTAATGTATCTATACTTAATTCGTTTAAAACATACTGTTCTACTTTTAAGTAAAAATAATTATTATCTAATTTTACAATATTCCCAATAGCCCCATAATCTGCCTTGCATAACAATTCTGACAGTGTCATATTGCGATAATCTGCTTTTGTAACTATTGAAAAATAAAGGGATATAAAAAGGGTTATGAAATATTTCATGGTGTATTTTTTTTAACTAACATTTATCCCACCACTATATTTACAATTTTGCCAGGTACTACTATTATTTTTTTGAGTTCTTTTCCTGCTATTAGCTGCATTACATCAGCGTTAGCAAGTGCTATTTTTTCTATTTCTTCTTTATCAATACCTAAGGCAATGTCTAAATTCATACGCATTTTTCCGTTGATAGATATTGGATACGCAAAACTATTTTCTACCAAATAACTTTCGTTAAACGCAGGAAACGTAGCGGTAGCAATACTTGTAGCGTTACCACATACACTCCACAATTCCTCGGCTATGTGTGGTGCATAAGGCGAAAGTAAAATACTTAGTTGCTCCACAATTTCTTTTTTGTTGCATTTAAGCTCGCTCAATTCGTTTACACATATCATAAAACTACTTACTGATGTATTAAACGAAAAACGCTCAATATCTTCTGTTACTTTTTTAATGCACTTGTGTAATGCTTTGTATTCGGCAGGTGTAGGCGTTTCGTTGGTTAATAATAGTACATCGTTTTGGTCATATACTAAGCGCCATAGTTTTTTAAGAAAACGTAATACGCCCTCAATACCGTTGGTATTCCAAGGTTTTGCTAATTCCAATGGGCCTAAAAACATTTCGTACAAGCGCAATGTATCTGCGCCATACTGCGCACATATATCATCGGGGCTTACAACGTTCCATTTAGATTTTGACATTTTTTCTACTTCAACACCGCACACGTATTTCCCTTCTTCTAACACAAACTCAGCAGTAGCATACTCTGGCAACCATTTTTTAAAGGCTTCAATATCTAATACATCATTACGCACTATGTTTACATCTACGTTTAGTGCAGTAGTATCGTGTTGGTCACGCAGGTTATAACTTACAAAGGTGTTAGTATTTTTAATACGATACACAAAGTTACTACGCCCTTGTATCATCCCTTGATTAATCAATTTTTTAAACGGTTCTTCAATACTTACAAAACCTCTATCAAACAAAAATTTAGTCCAAAAACGTGCGTATAACAAATGCCCTGTAGCATGCTCGCTACCGCCTATGTACAAATCAACTTCTTTCCAATAGTTAAGCGCTTCCTTGCTTGCAAATTCATTAGCGTTTTGCGAGTCCATGTATCTAAAAAAGTACCACGAACTACCCGCCCAACCTGGCATTGTGTTGGTGTCGTAGTTCCAGTTTTCGGCACGAGCAAGTGGTGGTTCGCCAGTTTCGGTAGGGAGGTATTTATCTATTTCGGGCAGTACCAAAGGTAGCTTATCAGTAGGTAATAATGTAGGCATGCCTTGTGCGTCAAACGCCACAGGAATAGGCTCTCCCCAGTAGCGTTGGCGGCTAAATATAGCATCGCGCAGGCGGTAGTTTATTTTTCCTTTGCCTAGCTGGCGTTGCTCTATTTCGGTTATAATTTTATCCGTAGCGTTTTTAACATCTAATCCGTTTAAAAAATCGGAATTAACAAGCGTACCTTCCTTGGCTTCGTAGGCTTCCACGGTAATATCTCCACCTAAAATAACTTCGGTTATTGGCAAATTAAAATGTTGTGCAAACGCATAATCTCGGCTATCGTGCGCTGGTACTGCCATTACAGCTCCTGTGCCGTAACCCGCAAGCACGTAGTCGCCCACCCATACAGGTATAGCTTGCCCAGTAAATGGATGTTGCACATACGCCCCAGTAAATACGCCTGACACATGTTTTACGTTGGTCATACGCTCACGTTCGGTGCGGTTTTTAGCTATGGTAGCATACTCATCTACAGCGGCACGGTGGGCAGATGGTACTATACTTTGCAGCAATTCATGCTCAGGCGAAAGCGTTACAAAACTTACTCCAAACACAGTGTCGGGGCGGGTTGTAAACACTTCTATTACTTCTTTATTGGGAGCGTCTATTACATTAAATTTTAACGATGCTCCTTTAGATTTTCCTATCCAATAGCGTTGTATTTCTTTGATAGATTCTGTCCAATCCAAGTTATCTAAACCAGTAAGCAAACGCTCCGAGTAGGCGGATATACGCATGCTCCATTGGCGCATTAAGCGTTGTTCTACGGGGTGTCCGCCACGTTCGCTTAGTCCGTCTTTTACTTCGTCGTTAGAGAGAACTGTACCTAAATTTGGACACCAGTTTACACGTGAGTTTGCCAAGTACGTCATACGATAGTGCAATAAAAACTGTTGCACTTCGCTATCGCTTAATTGGTTAAATTGTGCTGGGGTAAGTTGTGGCGTATCTTCGTCGCACACGGCTTGTAAGCCCACGTTACCTTGGGTTTTAAGTATAGCTAATAAGTCGTTAATGTCAGCAGCTTTATCATTTTTAATATCGTACCAACTGTTAAACAATTGCCCAAATATCCATTGTGTCCATTTGTAATAATTGGGTTCGGAAGTTTTTACCTCGCGCGACCAATCAAACGAAAAGCCTATTTTATCTAACTGCTCGCGGTAGCGTGCTATGTTGTGTGTGGTAGTAATGGCGGGGTGTTGCCCTGTTTGTATAGCATATTGCTCGGCAGGCAAGCCAAACGAATCGTAGCCCATAGGGTGCAATACATTAAAACCTGTGTGGCGTTTGTAACGTGCATATATATCGCTGGCTATGTAACCCAATGGGTGCCCTACGTGCAAGCCCGCTCCACTTGGATAAGGAAACATATCCAATACATAATATTTAGGTTTTGTGCTGTTGTTTTCGGCTTTAAATGTTTGGTTGGTAGCCCAGTGTTTTTGCCATTTGGCTTCTATGGTTTTGAAATTGTATTGCATTGTATGTATAAATATAGATGTGTATATATGATTAGTAATTTAGCTCAACGTAGCCGTTATTTCATCGCCATTAATCTGCACCGAAATATGTTCTTGTAATGTAGTGGCCAATGATACACCTGTGTAGTTAGGCATAATGCAATAGTTGCGGTGGTCTCTATTAACCAGTACCGCCAAGTGTATGTTTTTAGCACCTTTATCCATAATAGCGGCAAACGCCAATGCCATGGTATAGCCAGTGTTAAGCACATCGTCCACTAGTATTACGGTTGCGTTGTGTAAAGATACGTTAGTGTCTATTACCAATTTATTATCAGTAATGGTAGCATTTGCAAGCGTTATGTTTTTGCCCAATACTGTAAGTTGCTGTTGCAAAATAGTAGCTATATGCAAGCCATTGGCATTCATACCTATAAGTGTTATAGCAGTGTTTTGTGTAGTGTTTTCGGCTATTTGGTAGCTTATGCGTTGTAGTTTGTGTGCTACTTGCGTAGGGCTTAGTATTTGTTGTGTGGGCATTGGTCCGTTTTGGTTTATGCGCAAATGTACGTATTTTTTATAATTTATTTTGTAGCAATGGAGCATGCTCCCTTGTTGAACTATTAGCACATATTTTGTTCATATCCTTGTTAGTATTATTTGTGCAAATACCCTTAAAACGGCTGGTGTTGGTGCGTACTATTGTAAAAAACAGAAACTAAATTTACCGCATATTCTACCAATGAAATTAACACACTTTTATTTTACATATCTACTCTTAGTACTAAGTGCATGCACACATTCCAATAGTAAAAATACTGTAGAAAAACTTCCTATACCAACAATGGCGATGCCTGCCAACGATAGCGTGTTTAACCCTACACTTACCGCACAAGAAAAACAATTGCAACTAAGTATTGATTCGTTTTACACCAAAGCTTACTTGCGTGGGGCTTACAACGGCTCTGTGCTTATTTCTAAAAACAATAAAGTGCTGTACAACAAATCGTTTGGCGTAGCTAACAAAAAAGAAAATATAGCACTTAAACCTACTACATCGTTTGAATTAGCCAGTGTTAGCAAGCAATTTACTGCCATTGCAATATTAAAACTATACGAACAAGGCAAACTTAACTTAGGCGATAGCGTGGGTAAATACATTAGTAATTTTCCTTACAAAGGCGTGTTGTTGTTGGATTTATTAAACCATCGTTCGGGCTTACCCAACTACACTAATTTTTGTGCAGATTATATAAAAGTACGAGATACCCTACTAAGCAACTCTGCGGTGGTGCAACTTATGTGTACCAATAAGCCCGCAGCACAAGGCAAACCCAATGGTAGGTTTACGTACTGCAATACCAATTATGTAGTGTTGGCGCGCATTGTAGAGCTGGTTTCGGGCTTAGACTTTCCTACCTATATGCACCAACAAATATTTGCTCCTTTGGGAATGCGTAATTCGTATATTAAAAACAAACACAATGCCTATGCCGCCAATGAGGCCGTGGGTTACAACACTCGTTACACAGTATATGGTATAGATATGCACGATGGTGCGTATGGCGACAAAGGCGTATTTAGTAGCGTGCAGGATATGTATGTGTGGGATAATATGCTACGTGGCAATACGTTTTTAAAACAAAGTACTTTACAAAAAGCATTTACGCCTTATAGTTTTGAACGTGATGGTAAGCGCAATTATGGTCTAGGTTTTAGAATGACTTTAAACGATGCTAAGCAGCCCGAACTTATTTATCATAACGGTTGGTGGCACGGCTATCGTACATTATTTTACAAAAATTTGCCTAACGATATTATGATAGTTTCGTTGCAAAACACTACAGGTAAATTTGTGTACAATATAAAACCAATAGTTGCGTTATTAAGTATGGGTGCAACTACCAACGCACAAGACTTAGACGAATAAATAAATTAAATTATCTTTGAACACAAAGTAGTTTTTAATTACGAATTAAAAATTACGAATTACGTTCAAAAAATAAGCGTTTACAAATAGTAAATAATCATACTTAACAACTAAAAAAATAGATTACAATGAATTGGAAATTTTGGCAAAAAAACGAAACTAAGAAACCAGCAGTAAAAAAATCGTTCCTGCGCGAGTGGCTCGATGCCATAGTGTTTGCGGTAGTTGCAGCAACTATTATACGTACGTTTTTTATAGAGGCATTTACTATACCTACTTCGTCAATGGAAAAATCGTTGCTTGCGGGCGACTTTTTATTTGTGTCTAAAATTAATTATGGCGCACGTATCCCTAACACGCCCATTGCGTTTCCGTTTGCACACCACACTATGCCGCTAACTACTGATATGCCTGCTTACTCACGCATTATAGAGTTGCCGTATATGCGTTTGCCAGGCTTTCAAAAAATAAAAAATAACGATGTGGTAGTATTTAATTATCCTATGGAAGATTTTAGACCTACTGATAAAAAAGAAAACTATATAAAGCGTTGTGTAGGAATACCAGGCGATGTAATGCAAGTAAAAAATGGAATATTGTTTGTAAACGATAAGCAAGCAGATATGCCTGAAAAGCTACAATGGCTATATCATGTAAAAACCGACGGTACAGATTTTAATGCCAAAGCACTACGCAAATTGGAAATAACCGAAGGCGGAAAAGCAAGCCAAATGGGCGATTATTCGTTTCCATTAACCAAAAGTGGTATTGACGAAATAAAAGCATTTAGTATAGTAAAAGAAGTAAACGTAATGTTTAAACCACAGGCAGAATACTCTGATTATATTTACCCGCACGATAGCATTTGCCCTTGGAATGTGGATTGGTTTGGACCAATAAAAGTTCCTGCCAAAGGTTTAACCGTAAAGTTAGACGCTAAAGGTATAGCATTTTACAAGCGTGCTATTGAGACTTACGAACACCACACCTTTGCGGTAGTAAACGGACAAGCTATAATAGATGGCAATGCTGCTGCCGAATATACATTTGCCATGGATTACTATTTTATGATGGGAGATAACCGCCACAATAGCGCCGATTCTCGCTTTTGGGGCTTTGTACCTATAGACCACATAGTAGGCAAAGCAGTGTTTGTATGGTTAAGCCTTGACCCTGACCCCGAAATAAGTATATTTAGTAAAATACGCTGGAAACGTATGTTTCAGTTTATTAATTAAAAATGTAACTCAAAATTAAATAACTAAAGTTAATTCTACTTTAGTTATTTAATTTATACTATGTTTTTATGTCTTAGATTCAATTCATAAAAGCAACGTTTTTCAACTCCTGTTTGGGCAAATATTACATAACAATTGGGAACATATTTTAGTTTGCTAATCTATTTTAGAATTGTTATTTCAACGAAGTAAAAATGTTTTGAAAATTCAATATAAGCTATACTACGCCTACTCAAGTTTTACAAAACAAATTGTACAGCAAATTAAAAGCCTATAATGTCTCCCTTTGTAACAAACTTAACTGTTCCGTACTTGCTTAGTTTACTTAGGTCTATACGAGATTTGTCGCCTACTATTACTATACGATGTTTTTTGTTTGCAATATGTGCATTAAAATACGCATTGGTTTTATCCATATCAGTAGCATCTATGGTAGTATATTGTTGCTCACGTACATCACTTGCTAAGCCCGATTTTTTAGAACTATTTACATAATTAAGTATGTCTTCTCCCTCAATACGTTCGCTTTGTATGGTACGTTTTATTGAGTTTTTAGATGCGTCAAATGCAATTTGATTTTTACTCATTGTATTGGTTAATTCTAACATAGCAGTAAGTGCATCGTCTAGCTTATCTGCCTGTGTTCCCACATACGCCTCGGTTACATTTGTTTTGTTCCAGTTATTTTTGCGTCCGTATTTAAAACGTGTGCTATACGCCAATGCTTTTGATTCTCGTATAGTTTGAAACACTACAGATGCCATTCCACCACCATAATAATCGTTAGTTAGTTTGTACTGCCCATATTCATTAGGAAGCGTACTATCGCCAAGTGTAAATACAGAAAATTCGGCTTGTTGCATATCTTTAAAATCATATACTATAACTTCGTTATCAGTTATTGGAGCGTAATCAAACCCAACTTTTGGCGCAGGACTTAGTGTAGTTACACTTTTGTAAGAAAAATATTTATCCAAAATAGTACGTACATCGTTGGCGTTAGTTGCGCCGTAATACTGTGCGTGATAAGGACTTGCTAACATAAAACTAATGCTTTCTAATAATTCGGCACTGGTAACTTTACTAAGTTCGGCATTAGTAAGTATGTTGTTAAATGGAGATTGTTTACCATACAAACCATAATTGCGCATAGCTTGTTGGAATATAAAATCTTTGTCGTTTATAGCATCGGTGCGGGTTTTAAGTACATCTTGTTTTACGTTATTCAAAGTAAGTTCATCGGCTTTTGGGTTAAATATACTGTTGGTAAGTAAGTTTATGGCCGCATCAAAATTTTCGTTAAGCCCACTTACGGCTATTTCGGTAGCATCGTCGCTTACTTCTAAACTATAGGTACAGCCTATTTTAAAAAATTCTTGCTTTAATTTCTCAGCACTAAAAGCATTAGACCCCAATAAGGATAGGTAAGCTATTGCCATTTCCAGTTTTTTATCGTGTACGCTGCCTTTGTTTATTATCAACGAAAAATCAAATAAATTGTTGGTAGTATTGCTTACGTGCCATAGTTGTTGGCTATTGCGCAAATTAACGTACTCTACATCTTTGTTAAAATCTACAAACTTAGGCGTAAGTGCAGGCGGATTAAACGCAAGTACTTTGGCACAAAAGTCTGATACTTTGTCGGAATTAGTAGCCACAGGAGTTATAATAGGCTTGGCTACTTTGGGAGTGTTTTTATCTTCGGCTTGTATTTTATTTACTTGTACGTAGTTAGTTGTAAAGTTTTTTGCCACAAAATCCATCAACTGTTGTTTGGTTATTTTTTTAGCTTCGTCAAGCATAGTTATACGTTGCATATAATCGCTTTCGGTACCAAACACGTCCACCAAAAACTCGTTTCTATTGGCATTTTTAGTAAATGCTTGTACAAATTGCACCTTAGCATTGTTTACACAAGCGGCTATCATCCAATCTTCAAACTTGCCTTTTTTCACATCGTTTAACTGTGCCAAAAGTAGTGCGCTAAGCTGTTGTAGGGTTTGTTTTTCTTTGGGCATACCACCTATAAATAGTGTAGAATAATCTTTCATAGCATCAGCATATACAAATGCTTGCAATACTTTTTGTTTTTGAATAAGATTAATATCCATTAAACCCGCAGTACCATTGCTAAGCATAGCGCTTAATAGTTGTAAGTAAGGTTGGTCGGCACTGGTTACGTTACCACATCTAAAACCAATAAGTACTGATGCGGGATCTTGCCCATACACGTTTTTAATAATTGGTTTAAGTATAGGTGCTTCGGGTGCAAACGAATATACAGGTACACGAGCCATAAGAAACGTACCAAATGTAGCGTTTAGCAAAGGAATTAGCTCTGCCGTATTTACATCGCCACTTAGTATTATGCCCATATTATTGGGTACATAATACGTATTGTAGTAATTTTTTATTTTTTTGATAGATGGATTTTTTAAATGCTCAATAGTACCAATGGTGGTTTGCTTACCGTAGTTGTGGTTTTTAAACAACTCGTAATACATCATCTCAAATTGCTTATTTTGGTCGTTGTCTAGGCCTATGTTTTTCTCTTCGTACACCGCCTCTAGCTCAGTATGAAATATACGCATTTGTGGGTTACGAAAACGCTCGTACTGTATGTTTACCCAGTTGCTTAATTGGTTACTCGGAATGTCTTCAAAATACACCGTACGCTCATTGCTTGTATAAGCATTGTTGCCTTGTGCGCCTATGCCCGACATCATTTTATCAAACTCGTTGGCAATAGAACTTTGTGCTGCTAACCCCGAAACACTATCAATAGCATGGTATATGGCTTTACGCTCCGTTTCGTTGCGTGTAGCACGATAGGTTTCGTACAAGTTTTCTATTACTTGTAGTTGCACTTGTTCAGTAGCAAAATTGGCTGTACCAAATTTATCAGTACCCTTAAATAGCATGTGTTCCAAGTAATGCGCTAGTCCTGTAGCATCGGCAGGGTCGTTTTTGCTACCTGCTTTTACAGCTATGGCGCATTGTATGCGAGGCTCGGCTTTGTTGTTACTTACTATTACTTTAAGTCCGTTGGCAAGTGTAAATGTTTCTACTTTAAGCGGGTCGGTAGCGCCATAAGTACGTATAGTTTGTGCTTGTGTAGTGCTACATACAGTAAGCGATAGAGCAAGGGCTATGTTTAATTTCATAAGATTAATATTAAGTTTTAATGTGTGTAAAATTAACAAAAAAACGTAAGGCTTACGTACCTATTTAATCCTGAAAAATTACATGCAAATATGTTTTTTATAAAAAGCTAAAATCGTGTTTGGAATAACAGTAAATAATATTAGTTTTGCAAC
>JBEBIC010000369.1:0-2107 GCA_040080595.1 Bacteroidia bacterium
GTATAGTTATACTAACATTAGCTCTTTTAGGCTCTCTCTTGTTGACTAATGTTGAGATTCCTAATATTATCACAGTTTAAATTAGTACAATTTTATTAATTTATTCTCAGTAGATTGTGCCCAACTCAATTTTGACAACACTGTTGTCAAAATTGTATCATCAGGAAAAGCTTCATAAAAACGTAACATTCTATACAATGTTCTATAACTATAACCTTTTCCATATTTCACAAGCAGGCTATCAGCAAGCGATTGAATTATTTGCTCTCCATACTCAGCCCTATCATATTTCACAACCTCTTCCTGTATAGTTTTACCAATATTCCAGTAAAGCATTACCATACCTTTGTTTACAGCTTTGGCTACATAGCCTTGTGCGGCGCCTATAAGCGTAGAAACCTTATTGGCTAACGGATTTATGTTTTCTAATTCAGTCATCATTATTTACACATTAATACTTAAACACATCTTCCGCCGTTAGTGGCTTACGGCTTATTTGCCAATTAAAATTTTTAAGTTTAAACTCTTCACCTACGGCTTCTTTTATAGGGTAAAGTGTAGCGGTAGGTTTGTTTATAAAATTAATACGTTGTACTTCGTTTTCTTTCATGTATATAACCATTTCGGCACATTCCGCTTTGTTAGCACCTGTGTATTTATCGCTTTTATCTTCTTTGGCGTAGTATATGGTTTGTCCGTTGCCTATACAGCGTACGTTGTTTAGGTCGTTATTAATAAAATTACCAACCATATTTTTGGCACTTACTTGGTCGTATTTATCGGTATCTTTTTCGTTAATAATAAATGCGTTGTTATACATGTATAACTTTTCTATTTTACCCTCAAAGGTGCGTATTTCAATGTGTTCGGCGCTCAGTTGTCGTTCGCCACTCCATAACAACGGCGCATTGTACATACGTATAAGCGAATCTTTAAAATTATATACCAACGAATCGCACGCACCTTGTATATCCGTTTTAAAAAACTTAGCTTTATGATACGCCCATATTGTTTTGTTGTTCATATTTACGGTATCATACAACATGCGTAATGTATCGGCGTGTAAAAACAAAGAGTCCTTACCCTCAAACTGCTGTATTAGCAATGCTTTGCCAGTAACAAGTGCTTTATTTTGTTTTTCGTTAAACCAACCATAATTACCTTTTACGGTTATGTGTTGAGTAGTATCGTTTATAGTTACGTTTCTAAATGCTTTGCCTATGCCCTTTACACGGTCGTAATGCACGCTATCTCCTGTAAGGGTTTGCTCTTTGTTGTGCAACCTTGCGTGCTTACTAAACTGTGCTTTATCGTGCTCGGTATCATACCAACCATTTTGGCAATATATGGTATTATCATCGCTTACTATGGTAGTAGGCCCATAAAAATAAGCCACTTTAGTAGGGGTATGATATTTCATCGTATCGGTAACAACGGTGTATTGTTTGTTTACTAATTTAACATTAGTTTTAAAAAATAATTCGCGTTTTTTACCGTAATAATAACCGTCTTGGCTGGTTAGTTTGTTTTGTTTGTTGATGATAACAGCATTGGTAGTATAGTAGCCTATGTTATCTTTTACATCGTAATTAAGTATGTTGGTACTTAGGTTAATGTCTTTATCGTACAGTTTTACATTATCAGTAAGGAGTGCTTTTTTGGTATTACCGTTATAAAAAAGTTTATCAGCATACACGTGTGTACTATCGCCGTTTTTAATATGTACTTTGCCAAATGCCTCTACGGAGTTGGTAATATCATAAAACAATGCACTGTCGCAATACATGGTAGCGCCGTCGTGTAGCAATACTACGTTGCCCACCAGTCGCTTTGCTCCACTACTTACATCTTCATCTACATACAAACCATCAGCGTTTTGTATTTCTATTTTCTTTTTGGTTTGCGCTTGACTTTGTGTATTTGTGCAAGCAAACAACACCATAATTACAATTAGTATTCTACTAAAAAGCATACATTAAAATATTAAATAAAAAACATTACAAACGTTGTGATACTTGTACTACCATTTTGTTTTTCCAAGCTACGAAATCGCCTGCAAGTATATGTTTTCGGGCTTCGCCTACTAACCATAAATAAAATGCAAGGT
>JBEBIC010000370.1:0-2105 GCA_040080595.1 Bacteroidia bacterium
CCTTTATTACTGCCCTTAAAGCATTATTTGTACAACTTAATATACCTATAAACTATGTAGCCAACGAGCCTACTACTGCCCAAGATATATTAGTTAAAAATTATAAAAACACGGAGGCTTTTAACCTTATACACAACGTGTATGTGCTAGGCGTAGTAAACGATGCCGTGCTAAGCAACCAACCCCAAACCAACTATAGCACAGCCCAACTACAGCAACTAACCACTGCGTACAACGGCTTGCTAGTACTAGGCATAACGCTACACCCACGCCCCAACGGCGAGCTACCCACACGTACCCAACTGGCCGATATTACACGTGCATTTAACCGCGAGTTTACCGCCCTGCCCGTAACCATAGTGTTTGGCTACAGTGGGCATATATCGCTGGCCAATAGCGAGCGCATAGCCTACACACAGCAATGGCGCGAGGGCGACAAAGTGGGCAAAATAACACTGCTAAAAGATATAAATACTACAAGCCCGCATCGTGCTCACAAAGATATTTTGATAGAGTTGGGCAAGCGCAAAGCCAGCGATTTTAACGCTTTATATACGTATTGGCAAACCGTTTTAAATACCAAAGAACTCAACGATAAGTTTTATCAAGAACTTTTTAAATGGTATTTGTGGGCCAAAGACAATACCGTGTTTCCCAACGACCAAAATGAAGAGTTGGAAAAACACAGTTCAGAATCGCTCATTCGATTTATTTCTCGAATACTATTTGTATGGTTTATGAAAGAAAAAAAGTTGATTTCAAATCAAATTTTTGAGCTAAATGATATTAAAACACTACTTCTTAATTTTGATGCAACAGCAAAAGAAAATAGCTATTACAAAGCTATTCTTCAAAATCTTTTTTTTGCAACCCTTAATGTCCCTATTAATGAAAGAAAATGGATAGATGGAAAAAAGAAAAACAAGGCACAAGTAGGCGACCCTTTAATTTATCGTTACGAAAAAGAATTTGCAAATAGCGAAGCGGTTATTGAAAACATTTTTATGAAAATTCCATTTCTAAATGGCGGATTGTTTGATTGCCTTGACGATAGAGGTAACAATATTTTTATTGACGGCTTTACCAAAAACGAAAAAAAACAACCTAACTTCCCCAACTATTTATTTTTTGGCAAACACAATGCTATAGACCTTAGCCATCATTTTGAAGAAAACGACGCCAAAGAAAAAAAGAAATGGAAAAGTGTAGCAGTACTTGGTATAATAGAACTACTTAATGATTATAAATTTACTATTGAAGAAAATACACCGCTTGAAATAGATGTAGCCCTTGACCCCGAATTGTTAGGTAAAGTATTTGAAAACCTCTTGGCAAGTTTTAACCCCGAAACCAAAGCCAATGCTCGTAAACAAACAGGCTCGTTTTATACGCCCAGAGAAATTGTAAATTATATGGTGGACGAAAGTTTGTTGGCGTATTTGCAAAATGAATTTACTAATTTAACCACTTTTGAAACCTTATCAAACCTAGCCGAAAACCAAAAAAAACTAATAGTACAAGCACTTTTTAACTGTAAAATACTAGACCCCGCTTGTGGTTCGGGGGCTTATCCTATGGGAGTATTACACAAAATGGTACAACTTATGACCATACTAGACCCCAAAAACGAACACCTAAAAGCAATAGAAACCCAAAAAATAGACCAGCAACTTACCATTGCACATAGCATTAGTGATACCAATACCCGAACGCAAAACATTGCTTTTTTAGAAAAACAAAAAGCCGTATTACAAGATACACAATACGATTATGTGCGTAAACTATACATTATAGAAAACTGTATTCATGGGGTAGATATACAACCTATAGCCATACAAATATCTAAGTTGCGTTTTTTTATTTCGCTGTTAGTAGAGCAAAATAAAGATGAAACTAAAAACAATATGGGCATAGAACCTTTGCCCAATATGGATTTTAAACTTGTTGCGGCTAATACCCTTATAGCACCACCACAAGAAGAAAAAGGCATAGGATTTTTTGCCGATGACAATTCGTTTTTTGAAAAATTTGAACAACTGGCACACGACTATTTTACGCTAAATACCCCACAAAGCAAGCGAGCCAAAAAACAAGAAATAGAAGCG
>JBEBIC010000371.1:0-2093 GCA_040080595.1 Bacteroidia bacterium
ACTATTGGGTTAAGGGTTAGTTTTTTGTTTTTTTTAGTTAAACGACAAATTTAATATAAATAGGTAGGTTTTAAATAATAAGTTAGGTGCACGTGCAAAAATAAATTCGCACATTGTTAAATTTAAACTACCCCATGCACCAATTATAAATGGCGTTTGCTAATCCTTATGCTATAAGAAAATAGATTGGGCTAATAATAGATACAACAAAGTGTAAGTAAACATTAACGCCAAAAAAGGAACGTTACTTTACTTTTACTTCGGATTTTTCACTGCCTATATTGCGAGTAAAATCAACTATTTCACTCTTTTTTCACCCCTCTATAGCAAACAAAAAACACATTAAAATAAATTCTAGTTCAGATATTATTTTAGTAAACAATTGTACTAATTATTGTTTTACAAACTTAATTACTTGTACAGCTCCATCTTGTTGCAATTGTGCTACATATATACCGTTTGTTAATTGGTTTAACGGTATTGATTGTTGTGCACCAATTGTTTTTTTACTTATAACTTCTCTACCTAAAGCATCTACTATAGTAAGGCTTACGTTTTTGTTGCTTGTATTATTTATAATTAGTTGAGCAGATGCAATATCATAATACATTGTAACACCCTCTATTTTATTTAATGTACGTAATGCGTTAGCAGGGTTAGGACTAGGGTTAATACGTTGATACTCGGCAATGGGTACGCCAAGTGTAGTAGGGTTAGTAGAGGTATAAGTTACTTTTAACACGGGCTCTCTCATGTTTTTTGCAAGCCACTTGTACTCTGTTACGTATTGTTTAATTTTTACACCTGGCAAACTCGCTCCTATACCTGCTTTTAATTTTACAGAATCTTCTACCACGCTATATGATTTTACTCGCATACAATTAAATGTGTCTAATGGTGTAATTACACTTCCCCAACCATCTACTAAGTTGTAACGGTGGCGGCGTTCTTGTACCAATGCCACATTAGGCACATCAATAGTCCATACGCTGTAGCAACTGTCTTGGTTACCATAATTCATAGGAAATTTATACCATACGTCCATATCATACTGTGGGTCTAACGCTACCGACATAGGTAAGCCGCTCACCGTTGCGCCAAAACCTGTTTGTGCATACAATCGTTCAGGATTAGGATTAATGATAGGTATAACGGGCTGATTAGGATTTTTATAAAAGCCATATACGTTGGTTATTTGTATGGGTGATACTGCGGGTAGTGGTATGTCGTCTATTTTAATAGCCACGTTTGAACTGTTTTTTGTAACCTGATTATTAAAAAACAATTGGTAAGCAAGTGGCGCCGATGTTACACTTACAAAAGTATCTAAGCGGGTGTTGTTGGCTGTTAGCAACGAAAAATCCCACACATAATCTATACCTGTAAGCGTTGCATCAACACCGTTAAGATTAGTTGTAGTGCCTATATACACCGTGTCTAATGCTCGAGGCATATCCGTACGGTTAATAGTTATTTGAGCATTAACGGTAGTTATAGCTAGTGTACTTACTGCTACTAAAATTGTTTTTATATTCATAATAAATGTTTGTGGTGTATTATTAATAATCAAACTCCATAGTTATGGAGTTTCCTTTGGTGTTGTAGGTGTAGCGCGTTGCCATTTGCTTAATTAAAAACACACCTCGCCCGCTTTCTTTTAATATATTTTCGGGTGCAGTAGGGTCAGGTAATTCGTTGGGTTTAAAGCCGTTGCCCTCATCTGTTACAGTAACTTTAAGTATGCGATAATTGGGTTTTATTTCGTAGTTAATGTCAATGTATTTATTCCCATCAAGGGCATTGCCATGCAACATACTGTTATATACCGCTTCGGTTACACCTACATACACTTTGCCATAAGTTGCCTCGTCTAACTTTAATTGTGCGCACACACCGTCAATCATCTTTTCTACAAGATGCATGTTTTTTTGTGTACTCGTTATGCGTATAGCGTTAGGCATTGTTTTGTATAACTATTTGTTTGTTTTAACTATACTAAAATAGTTAGAAACTTTTGATTTATAATAAAAATTTAAGTTGGGCGGAATAGTCTGTAATAACTCTGTTTCACGCTTTTTAAGTTGTTCGTATTT
>JBEBIC010000372.1:0-2089 GCA_040080595.1 Bacteroidia bacterium
GTCGTACTATTTTCAACTGCTCTTCTAATTCTTTGCGTAGTAACGTTAATTTATTACTAACCTCATTCATAATCTCTTTTTTATTGTTTTTGTAATGGTCTTGCATTGCGTTTGTATTTTATATAGATTAATAATTAATACAAACATCAATTATTACTACGCCAAAGTGTGTCGTTTAAAAAATAATGTTTTAAAATAAATTACAACGCCATACTTTGGCGTACTCGCAACGTAATTTTGAAATAAAAAAATGCACTATAAACACACTTGGCTAGTTAGCTTAAAAAAATCTGTTGGTAATTTAACGTGTAATACTCCCCTACTCATAAACACCTACATTAAGTATGGTAATATAAGTTGGCTTGATGGCCTATCGCTTTATAAATGTTTACGCATTGAAAATCGTTATAGTATAAAATCTCCTCCACTGTTTCGTAAACCTAGTGTTAATGCTATTGTGAGTATGTATGCACAAGTATATGGCGTGCAACTCCCCCACACGCTAACGGCTACCGATTTTAAATGTAGCAAATATACTAACCCCAACACATTTACTTACTTATCTATATCAAATAGCACGTGTAGTAACAACCTTACGAGCTACACACTTTATATAAACGTAGTAAGCAATGGCAGTACTGTACATGATGGGTGTTATAAATTTTACATACCCATAATATTACATAATAAAATATATGCTTCACTCTATTATATAGATGATAGTTACGATGTATATACACCCAATACAGCCCTTGCAAGTTTTGAAGAAATATGGCCTCAAATAAAAAACTATATACAACAACGTGTAATAGTTACTGGAGACCCGTCTCGCGTTACTTGCAAAACAATATTTAAAGCACTGTTAGCACATACAAGCGTTAATTATAAGGCAATACGTTATATACACATGAATTCCGAATCCAGCGTTGATGAATCCTACCAAAGATTCACAGATGCCTATTTAACTCAAAAATACAATTTAATAACAGCCAATAACGCACCTAGCTATTACCAACACGTTGGTTTAACTATAGCACTTTACTTAGCGCAGGCAAGTAATAAGCAGCACACAAAACATTATTTTAAACATTATTTTGTACCCAAACCATATTTTTTTAGTGAAAATAATTTATAGCGACACACTTTGGCGTAGTGCTAAACTACTTTTGAAACCATAAAACAGGATAGCCCAAAACTGAATAGAGTAGGCGTATTAATTTAGATAAAAATAAAAACATGATTTCGGACGTAAGAGAAAAAAACAATTTGTTGGAAGTGTTTGATGCTAACAGTAAACGTATTTCGTACATGAGTGCTGGTAGCAAAGAGCTTGTAGGTATAACAAGCAACTTTTTTGTAATAGTACACAACTCGCTTATAGAAGTGTACGACGAGCATTGTAAGCGCATTTCGTATATGAGCCTAGGGAGTAAAGTAGTACGTGGTGCAGCAGGCAATAGCTTTACTGTAAAGCATATTAATCTTATTGAAACCTACGACCAACATTGCAAACGCATTAGTTACAAAACTGCTTAACTAACGTTTGTGCAAGAACCCATAAAAAAAATAGAACAAAACAGGAAATTAGTATAACCATAAAAACACAACACACATGAACACAGCAAGTAAAATAATAGGCATTATTGGGCTTATAGTTATGATTATTGGATTAATTCCATTTTTAGGTTGGCTAAACTGGGCAGTAATTATACTATCATTATTAGGGTTAGCAATAGGTGCTTTTGGGCAAAATAATGGTGGACTAACACTCAACGGAATAGTATTGTTGGCATCAGCTTTACGTTTAATTGTAGGAGGAGGTATTATGTAAGGTAAGTTTCCACAAACAAAAAGGGTCGTGCTATTAGCACGACGCTTTTTGTTTACTCTATATATTCACATATCGGAGGCTGAGCGGAGTCAAAGCCTTGTAGGTATTGATTAAGTGGCTTAGAATCTGCTTTACCTATGTGGTGTAATTAACAAATGGTATCAATCATTTTTAATAAATTTTTAATTTTATTTTCTAAATCCAATCCAAACTCTCCTAAATAAATTTTTTCTAATGTATTTAATTCAAGCCAATTTT
>JBEBIC010000106.1:0-9476 GCA_040080595.1 Bacteroidia bacterium
TTAAACGAGATTAATCGTCAGCCGTATTACCACCGTTTGGACTTATCAGTAAAACGTACATTTGAGTTTAATAACGATTGTAAACTAGAAACTAACTTTAGTTTGACTAATGCGTATAACCGCCAAAATTTATTTTACTACGATCGTTTAAACCGCAAACGAGTAGATCAATTACCATTGCTACCAAGCATTGGTGTAACATTTAGCTGGTAAACCATGAGCACTCCACTTAGCCCATTTGACGCTGCTTACGCTGCTTATTACGATGTATTGTATGCCGATAAAAACTATGTAGCCGAAGCCGAAGCTATACACACTATATTAACCAAACATAATGTACCTACTAATGGTGCACTGCTTGAAATGGGCTGTGGCAGTGGCATACACGCTGTTGAGTTTTTAAAACAAGGTTATACCTTACATGGCATTGATGCTAGTGCAGCTATGGTAAGCATAGCGAAAGAACGCACCAAAGCCTTTGATAACGCCACGTTTGAAGCTACCTCAATAGAAGACTATACGCCTACTCGTACTTTTGATGCAGTTATTTCTTTGTTTCATGTAGTGAGTTATTTAACTACTAATGAGCAACTGCACCAATTGTTTAATAATGTATCCAAGGCATTAAAAACCAATGGCGTATTTGTATTTGATTGTTGGTATGGCGCAGGTGTATTAACCGACCCGCCCGCTGTACGCACCAAGCACATGCACAACACCAACTACGATGTGCAACGTACCGCTACGCCCGAATTGTTACCCAATGAAAATAAAGTAATTGTAAACTTTGATGTAACCGTAACAAATAAA
The DNA here is from genome assembly GCA_040080595.1 of Bacteroidia bacterium. Taxonomy (GTDB): domain Bacteria; phylum Bacteroidota; class Bacteroidia; order UBA4408; family UBA4408; genus JACMRI01. Next base: position 811 of record JBEBIC010000106.1, read on the forward strand.
AACACCAACGAAACACATCACATAACCGAAGCCCACCACATGCGTTATTTGTTTACGCCTGAAGTGCAACTACTCGCACAACACTATGGTTTAACGCTAAGCGAACAAAGTACGTTTATGAGTACCGAACAACCCAGTACCAGCACGTGGTACACTATGTATGTGTTAAGTAAAATGTAATAAGCCATGAAAGAACTTACCTCACGCGAGCGCGTACTAAAAAACATACGTACTGCGCTATTGCACAAATCGCAAGCATCGTATGCTAATGTAGATTATGAAACCAACGTATATACACCCATAAACGATATGCCCGAATTGTATTTTGCTGAGCAATTTACCGAGCAAGGTGGCAAGTTTGTGTTTTGCGAAAACGAAGCCGAAGCACTATCTGCTATTGATTTTTTAATAAGCGATTGCGAATGGAAACACGTAGTGTCAAGCACTCCGCTATACACGCCACAAGCAGCTACTACTCCTACAATAGATGTGGCAGTAATAGCCGCCGAAGGATTGGTAGCACGCACAGGAAGTGTACTTATAGCTACTAATGCACAAACATCGTTGCAGGCAAACAATCTCATTATTATTGGCTACACACACCAACTAACCAACGAATTGGCTGATGCTATAAGTAAATATAAAGACACTGCAAATTTACCTGCATCAAACCAATTGGCAATAATTACAGGCAATACCAACGAAAAAAAAGAAGTGTATTTATTTTTGATAGACGCTGAAATTAGTGCAACTGATGCTGAAAATTAATACGTTACTATATTTAGCTATAGCACTGTTTTTAACTGGGTGTACTAACAACAGCACCACAAATGGCAACGAAAATTATTTAGCTAAAATTAAAGTTGCAAACTGGTTTATTGGGAATTGGCAAGATACCAGTACACAAGCGCATTTGCACGAAAACTGGAAGATAGAAAACGATAGTACTTACACTGCCACAAGTTATGTATTAGTAAATAACGATACCGTGTTTAATGAAAATATAACCTTACAATTGCGCAACAATACACTTAGTTATGTAGTACGTGTAAATGGAGAACCTGCTGTATCATTTGATTTTACTACTGATACCAACAATGTAATTGTATTTGAAAACAAAGCGCACGACTTTCCGCAACGCATTACCTACACGCACCCTACCAACGATTCGTTATGCGCAAGCATAGAGGGAGTAGATAAAGGCAAGTACCGCAAGGAATTGTTTTTAATGCGCAAGAATTAAAATTTGTAACACACCATAACGCTTTATTACACACCATGACAAGTCCTACATTTGCTTTAAAACAGTATGCTAAGCAATTAGGTTTTGATTACGTGGGCATAAGCAAGGCCGATTTTTTGCACGAGCAAGCACCTCGTTTGGAAGCGTGGCTAAAGGCACAAATGCACGGCGAAATGCAGTACATGGAAAACCACTTTGATATGCGCTTAGACCCTCGTATATTAGTGCCTGGAGCTAAATCGGTTATTTCATTATTGTATAATTATTACCCCGAAAATCAACAAACAAACGATACGTATAAGATAAGTAAATATGCCTACGGCGATGATTACCACACGGTAATAAAAGATAAGTTGTATGCACTATTGGAACATTTACAAAATACGGTATCTAAGGATATTGTGGCACGAGTATTTGTAGATAGTGCACCTGTAATGGATAAGGCGTGGGCGGTAAAATCGGGCTTGGGGTGGCAGGGTAAAAATGCAAATGTGATAAATCCTAAATCGGGCTCATTTTATTTTATAGCCGAAATTATATGCGATGTAGCCTTTGAATACGATGGCGCTATAAAAGATTATTGTGGTACCTGCACACGTTGCATAGACGCTTGCCCTACGCAGGCAATAGTGTCGCCGCAAGTGGTTGATGGTAGTAAGTGTATTAGTTACTTTACCATTGAACTAAAAAATGAAATGCCTGCGCACGTAAAAAACACATTTAACGATTGGGTATTTGGCTGTGATGTATGCCAAGATGTATGCCCATGGAATAAATTTAGCAAGCCACATGCCGAGCCATTGTTTAGTACTAACACCGAAAAATTAAACTTAACTAAAAACGATTGGCACGAACTTACGCACGAATTGTTTAACCAATTATTTAAGCACAGTGCAGTTAAACGTACCAAATACAGTGGCTTACAGCGCAATATAGCATTTGCACAAACTAGTTAAATTAGCAACTATTTTATTACTATTAGCAATTACTCCAACACTAATTTACTTACACTTGTAGCGTTGCTATTGGTTATGTATAGGTAATACATTCCTTTTGTTTGTGCCGAAATATCTATTTCGTTACTTACTGTAATAGCACCACTTGCTACTACTTGCCCCAATGTATTGTGTATATAATAGTTTGTTTTTTCGGGCTGCGCTACGCTAATTGTAAACTTACCATTGGTAGGATTAGGATATACTATTACACCGCTCATTGCCTGTGTGTTTTCATTTTGTGTAACAGCGCATACACCTTGTAAGTTAGCGTCCATCCATGTTATACGGTTATATATCCATGTTTTCATACTTGATATTTCGTCCGTAAAATTAGCTGGTATAGGCGATGGATTAGGCCATGTGTATATGCCTAATATGGGCCAACGTACAAAGTGGCGTGCTTGCGCCTGATTAATTTGTGTAACGGCACTGTCTATAAAAGCGTTAATAGTATCAAGGTGTAGTGTAGTGGCTCTTAATTCTAACCAACGGCATTTCATTTGATTAGTAAAACTGGTGTCTTGCACTAATCTAACCCACCAAAAAGGTACTTCGTGTGGGTCGGTACACACGGTATTAAACTTATATGCCCAGCCTGTGTATAAGGCTCCGTTGCAATAATCAGCGTTTCTAAATCCTAAGTTATAATCCCAAGCTGGCCCTATTTTTAGTTTACCACCCTTGCTATTTCTATCTTTGTACATAAACGTACTAATACGATATCCATCTACATTTCTACTTATTTCATTTAACAACAAATAATCTATAGTAGAATTTACGCCCAAATATTTGCGGTAGCCCAGTAATGGATTTTTAAAATTTGGACCTTTTAATGCTCTTTCAAAACTATCCATAAACAATCGTATGTATGTTTTTTGTGCAGGTACAATGTTTAACTCACTAGGATAATGGTATAAAAAAGTAATAGGGTTTCCGTTTGATGTAGGATAAATAGAGTTCCAACTATCAGTACCGTTGCCAGTACTTTTATCAACTTTAACTATGTAACCACCTGTTAGCCTATCTCCTAGGGTATCTGTTGTGTTTATTTTACCAATATTTACACGGTTCGAATCTCTTTTTATTTTTTCCATCAATACATATATTCCATCGTATTGCCCGTTCAAAAACAACTCTACAAAACGAGTACGAGATGCGTAATGCCCCATTTTATTGGCAATATCATAAGCTAATACATTACGCATACATGTTTTGTCGTTGTAGGGAGCGTACAAAACCCAGTCGCTTTCGGGTGGCATACCTAACAAACTTACCTTTTGTTTACTACCCGTACTACTATCGCGAGTTTCTACACTATAGGATTGCTGTGGAAATCCTTGCGAGCTTGAGCCACGAGTTTCAATACCTATTGCATTGTTGTAATTGTTAAACGTATCAGTATAATTATTTATAACACCTACACCATTGTATATAATACCCATGGTAGCAGGCACTTTGGGCTCATCGGGTATAGTTTGTGTACAGTTTATAACTACTATGGGCAAGTTAGATGCAAAGGGAGTTTGTGCCTTGCTATGTAGTGTAATAGCGAGTAAAACTAAGAGTGTACAAAATGCTTTCATCGGTATTTTTTTGAGTTGACGTATAAATAAAAGTACCATTTTAATTTAAGCAACAACGTATCATACGTTTTAATTATTGTACAATCCTATAGTGCTTTATGCGCTAAGTGTTTTTACAATATCTTGGGCTGCTATGTACCCACTCGACCATGCAAACTGAAAATTAAAACCTCCTGTTATACCATCAACATTAAGTACTTCGCCTGCAAAATATAGGTTAGGGTGTTGTTTGCTACAAAATGTTTTAGTATCTATTAGGTCTATGTTTACGCCACCTGCGGTTACAAATTCTTCTTTGTAAGTTGTTTTTCCGTTGGCTTTAAGCGTGTAAGCACATAGTGCAGTACTTAACTTATGCGCTTGCGCTTTGCTTATGTTGGCGTAGTCTAAGCGTTCGTTTATACCACAGTCCTCACACAAAAATTGCCACAAGCGTTTAGGAAATTGTTCGTTGTTAAAATTAGGAATATAGGTATAAATATTTTTTTTAGGACTACTGTTTTTTTGTTCGAGTAGTAACTCCAAAGCATCGTCAATACTCAAATAATCTAACCAATTAACTTGTACTGTATAGTTATAATTAAGTGCACTAAGCGCCACTGCATCAAACGCCGATAGTTTTATAACCGCAGGACCACTCAATCCCCAATGGGTTATAAGCACAGGGCCTGTGTAGTTGGTTTTGGTGTTGAGTATAGTTACGGTGGCTTTGCTTACGGCTACTCCCATAAGTTGTGTTATAGCATGTTTGGGTATATTAAATGTAAACAACGAAGGCACAGGCTTAGCCACTTCATAGCCTAGTTGGCGCAACCAAGTATAGTTTTCATCTTTGGCGTAGCCGCCTGTGGCAAGTACTATTTTTTTGGTTTTAAGTAGTGTTTCTTGCTCGTTATGTAGGGTAGTTATGCTTATATTTTTGGCTATGGCAATAGCAGCAACTTGTGTACTTAGTTGTATTTCTACGTTGGCTTTAGTTATTATTTTAAGTAAACAATCTATAATAGTTTGCGATGTATTGGTGCTAGGAAACATTCTACCATCAGCCTCAGCGTGTAATTCTATTCCTTGTTGCGCAAACCAATCAATAGTATCGTAAGTGCTAAACCTACTAAACACGCTCATTAAAGCTTTGTTGCCTCGTGGATAATTTTTTACAAGTTCCTTATTTTCGTATTCGGCATGGGTTACATTGCAACGTCCGCCGCCCGATATTTTTACTTTGGCTAATAACTTGTTCGATTTTTCTATAATTAACACTTTGGTTTTAGGAGCAAGCAAAACAATGTTAGCGGCAGTAAATATGCCACTTGCGCCACCTCCAAGTATTATTACGTCGTACATATATGTAGTTTTTTTAGTAAAGAACATACCCAAAATAAAAAGTTCCTTTACTAAATTAGTAAAGGAACTTTTTTTTAAAAGTAGCCCGTAGGGGAGTCGAACCCCTCTTGCCAGAATGAAAATCTGAAGTCCTAACCGATAGACGAACGGGCCATACGTCGTATTAAATCAACAGTGCAAAAGTAGAAAAGGTTTTTGAATATGCAAACCTTTTTAAAAATAAATTAATATGCTTTTGCAAACAACACTTTTTGTTCGCTCGGCGCACCTGTTAATATACATTTCCCTTGTGTTTTAGCACTATTCAAAGGTATGCAACGAATAGTTGCTTTGGTCATATCCTTAATTTTGTCGGCTGTTTCGGTAGTACCGTCCCAGTGTGCCGACACAAAACCTCCTTTTTCATTAATCAATTGTTCAAATTCTTCCCACGTATTCGCATCGCTAGTTAAGCGTGTTTGACGCTCCAATGCTATATCATACAACGATTGTTGAATTTCGTTTAACAAATTATTTACATACGTAGCAATACCTTCGCGCGCTACCGATTTTTTTTCTTTCGTATCTCTACGTGCTAATTCCACTGTGCCATTATCCGCATCACGTGGACCTATGGCTATGCGTACTGGTACGCCTTTAAGTTCGTATTCGGCAAATTTCCAACCTGGTTTGTAGGTATCTCTGTTGTCAAATTTAACACTAATACCAAGGGTTTTAAGTTCTTTTACTATTTCGTTGGCTATTGCACTTATTTTAGCTAACTCCTCCTCGTTTTTGTATATAGGTACTATTACTACTTGTGTAGGTGCTAGTTTTGGAGGCAGTACCAAGCCATTATCATCGCTGTGGCTCATTATTAATGCTCCCATTAAGCGTGTGCTTACTCCCCAGCTTGTTGCCCATACGTGCTCTAGTTTACCTTCTTTGTTGGCAAATTTCACATCAAATGCCTTAGCAAAATTTTGTCCCAAAAAATGCGATGTTCCTGCTTGCAAGGCTTTACCATCTTGCATCAATGCCTCTATACAATAGGTTTCTATGGCACCAGCAAAACGTTCGTTGTGGGTTTTTATTCCTTTAATAACAGGTATTGCCATATATTCCTGTACAAAATCGGCATATACATCAAGCATTTTTTCGGTTTCTTCAATCGCCTCTTTTTCGGTGGCGTGCGCTGTATGTCCTTCTTGCCACAAAAACTCAGTAGTACGCAAAAATAGGCGAGTACGCATTTCCCATCGCACCACATTTGCCCATTGGTTTATTAATAATGGTAAATCTCTGTACGATTGTATCCAACCTTTGTAGGTATGCCATATAATAGTTTCCGATGTTGGTCGTACTATTAATTCCTCTTCTAACTTAGCCGTTTCATCAACAATAACGCCCTTTCCGTTAGGATCGTTCTTTAAACGATAGTGGGTTACTACTGCACATTCTTTGGCAAAACCATCAACGTGGCTTGCTTCTTTACTAAAAAATGATTTTGGTATAAACATAGGAAAGTAAGCGTTTACGTGTCCTGTTTCTTTAAACTTATCGTCTAGTACACGTTGCATTTTTTCCCATATTGCATAGCCATCGGGTTTTATAACCATACAACCACGTACAGCACTGTTTTCGGCCATTCCAGCCTTAGTTACTATCTCGTTGTACCAGGCACTATAATCTTTTTCTCGGGTTGCTGTAAAGTTGCTCATAATTGGTAATGTTAGTTTGGTATAGTTGTTGTATTTTTGATTTCGTACATTTGAAATATGTACTTATTTTTCAAAAGTAACAATATTTAATACAGCCCAAAAATTAAACCCAATTTAAACCTCTAACCATAAAAAATATATTGCCATGAAAACATTTACCAAATTAGTTGTAACAGCAGTAGTTATTGCCAATACAACTGCTCAAGCGCAAGAAAACGACGATATTTATTACAATCCACAACGCGATGGTAATAAAGTAACTACTGCGCCCGCAACTACTCCGCAAAACAATAATAATGCTGGTAGCATTTACACACCTCAAAACGGTTCTACTAACGTTACTGGTAATGGTTCTGTGGCCGATGATTACACTCGTTCATCAAACAATAATAATCAACAACAAACTACAACTACTTACAACAGCAATAGTAGATTTGATAAAGACGATTACTACGATTATGCGTACAGCACTCGTATCAAGCGTTTTCATCGTCCTATAGTTACCTATAGCTACTACGATCCGTTTTATACTAATGCGTATTGGTATAATAATAATTATAATAATTATGGTACAAGTGTGTATTTAGGTTATAATTTTTGGGGACCAAGTACCTATAATCCGTATGCGTGGAGCTGGGGGTATAATAGCCCAAGTTATTATGGTTATGGCAACTGCTGGGGAAATAATAATTTCTATAATAATCCGTGGGGGTATAATAATCACTGGGGTTACAACAATTATAATGGTTATAACGGTTGGGGTTATGGTAACAATGCGTGCTACTATGGATATGGTAATTATGGTTACAACAACTATTATGGCTACAATAATTATGGTTATAACAATGGTTTTTACAATGGTTATAATCAAGGGTATTATTCAGGTTTAAATAATGGATATAACAATAGTAATTTTAATAATTACCAGCCACATTATTTTAATAGCTATGATAACTCAAGCTATGGTAACACAACAACTGCAGGAGGTCCAAGAGGAGGAGTTTCGCAAGGTGGTGGTAAAATAGCAAGCGAGCCACGTAGCTTCCAACAATCAATGTATGATGGTATTAAGATAGATAAAATAACAACTACTACAGGTGCAACTCCACCACGTGGCGGTATAAACAATGGTAGTATGGAGCAAGCGCCACGCACCAACACTACTGATATACAAAGTACACCACGCCCACGTAGCGGAGTGCAAGACCCTGTGTATAACAATGGTAATGCACCTCGTGGAGGAATTAAAAATGGTGCTACTGAACAGGCACCTCGTTACGAGCAACCTCGCCAAGTGGAACAACCACGTGAGCAAGCGCAACCTCGTGGCCAACAACAAGAGCAAGCACCACGTTATGAGCAACCTCGTCAAGTAGAACAGCCTCGTCAGCAAGCGCAACCTCGTGGGCAACAACAAGAGCAAGCGCCTCGTTATGAGCAACCTCGTCAAGTAGAACAGCCACGTGAGCAAACGCAACCACGTGGGCAACAACAAGAACAAGCGCCACGTTATGAGCAACCACGCCAAGTAGAACAGCCTCGTCAGCAAGCGCAACCGCGCCAACAACAAGAGCAAGCTCCACGTTACGAGCAACCTCGCCAGCAAGCGCAACCACGTAGCGAGCAACAAGCACAGCCTCGTGGGCAACAGCAACAAGCTCCGCAACAACAACGCTCAGGGCGTAATCCAAGAGGATAATTATTACATTAACAAAATAATACAAAAGGGTTTTTCATTTATTGCACACCCAATTTTTATTCACACCTCGGTGGCTGAGCGGAGTCGAAGCCCATATAC
>JBEBIC010000373.1:0-2062 GCA_040080595.1 Bacteroidia bacterium
AACTGAATTTATTAAGCACTCATATAAAATAAACACCACCAGAAATGTCCACTTGAACTAAACGTATCTAAAAAAACACCAGAAATGTCTATTACACCACATTTTCACAAAATGGCGGGAGCTTACCTAGTGGTACTTACACGTCATTAAATCCATTAAGTGGATTGTTGGGGAGTGAGTTAAACGGAACTTGGACGCTTAAAATATGCGATATGTGGGCACAAGATGAGGGCGACGTATGGGCGTTTGGTGTAAACTTTGACCCAAGTGTGTTTGTAGATTTAACCAAACTATCGCCCACTATTGGTATAGGGGCTGATAGTTCTTACTTATCAGGGCCATCGCAAATATCATTATCTGCAAATGCTGATAAACTGTGTGCCAATGTATCTACTGCAGGTATAGTTGCATATACTTATACTGTTAAAAATAGTTTCGGATGCACACACGATACTACGTTTAATATTAACATAACACCTAGCCCTGTTGCCGACTTTACCGCATCCAATGTATGCTTAGGGGCTACCACACAATTCTCCAACAATACCATAAGCGTCTCCGCTATTGCTAGTTATTTATGGGCGTATGATGGTACTGGAATTCTACCACCGCCTACAAGCACAACTCAAAATAGTAGTTATACATTTGTATCCTGTACACCATTAAGTTATAACACTACGCTTAAAGTCATAGCTAACAACGGTTGCGAAAGCTCAGTTACAAAACCAGTAATAATATATTGCTTACCTGAGCCATCATTTACTGCTAATAATGGTTGCGAAAAAGACGAAACTATTTCATTTACTAACACAAGCACTAATGGAGCAAATACTACAGGTACACTTACTTATGATTGGGATTTAGTACAAAGTACATCAACTCTTGCTAACCCAACATTAAACTATATTACAGCTGGGATTAAAAACATTAAATTAAAAGTTACTGATATAAATACATGTTTTAAAGAAAGTACAATACCGATAAGTATTTACCCTAAACCCACAGCTAATTTTAGTATAATAAATGCCTGTGCAGGTCTAAACACCACGTTTAACGACGCTTCTACATTAACTAATCCTATTGGTATAAATGATAATATTACGAGCTATCAATGGACGTATGAAGCGTTAAACAATACATTTACTCCTGATGCTACTACACAAAACACAACACATAGTTACGCATCTCCATCAGTAATTACGCCACATACAGCGGCATTAATTGTAACTACCGATAAAGGTTGTATAGATACAATTATGAAACCTGTAAATACATTCCCCAACCCCGTTGCCGCCTTCAGCACCGACTCTGTATGTTTTAACACCGCCACTACCTTTACCGATGCCACTACACTTGCCAGCGGAAGCATAAAAAACTGGACATGGATATTTGGCGGAACAGCAATAGTACCAGTACCTACAAGCACTTTGCAAAACCCTACATTTGTGTATGATAAATGTAATAATGCACCTAACAATGCTACACTTATTGTTACTAGCGATAGCGGTTGTGTAAACACACTTACACAAGCCGTAACAGTACGTTGCTTACCAGTACCCAACTTTACATTTAACAACGGTTGCGAAAAAGACGATCGTATACAATTTACCAACACCAGTACCAATGGTGCAGGCACCACAGGAGCGCTTATAAGCAAATGGCGATTAGGGCTATCGCCCTTGCCAATAGTGGCACTTAGCCCATCGCAAGTATATAATGCGCCTGGTAACTATAGCATAAATTTAATAGCTACTGATAAATATGGCTGTACCGAAACAGTAACTAAGTCTCTCGTTATTTACCCAAAACCTACTGCTAATTTTACTATAGATAGTGTGTGTTTAAACGTAGCCAACACATTTACCAACACCACTACACTTAGTGTTCCTGCGGGCTTTAACGATGTAATGAGTGCCTATAATTGGACGTATAACTACACCAATAATTATACTACCGATGCTATCACAGCAAGCAGTAGCCACATATATACATTACCCGCAACACAAGCAATACCAACGGTTGCGCTTATTGTAAAAACAAATAATAACTGTGCCGATACCAT
>JBEBIC010000374.1:0-2057 GCA_040080595.1 Bacteroidia bacterium
GTGTGAATGTGTTTTAGGGAATGTTTTTTTGTTCACTTGTGTTAATTTATTTCGGAGTCTATGTAGTCATCTACTTGTCGGCTTGGTAGCCCTGTTTGCTTGTAATGTATGAGGTCTTGCAACAATCTTTTTTTGGTAAAACGTATGCTTTCTTTTATTCCGTTAAATGTATAAAACCCGCCAAAGCCCACTAATGGTATAAACGTAACCAATATTACGGAGCTGTGTAGCTGTGTGTTTTTAATACCGCTTGCTAATGCACTTATGCCCAATATACCTAACGTTGCCAATGGTGCGGCTAATAGGGCTTGGTAATGCGCTTTGCGGCGTACATTAAAATAGAGAGGTATAACCTCGTTGTTATACGCACCATAGCCATATTTATGCTCAAATAATTCTTGAGTCATGCTATAGTCAGGGCTACGAAGTGCTTTCGCATTCATAGAATCCAACTTGCTTACCTGTGCCGTACACGTTAGTGATAACAGCATACATAGTAATATATAGATATGTATATACGTTTTACTCACCTCCTTACATTAAAAGTTTAAATACGGCATTAATCCGTGCAAACCACCCTCACGTCCAAATCCACTTTCTTTAAATCCACCAAACGGCGAAGTAGGGTCAAACTTATTGTAGGTATTTGCCCATACTATACCTGCTTTAAGTTTGGTAGTAAGATTAAATATTTTTGCGCCTTTATCTGTCCATACGCCTGCACTTAGCCCAAATGGCGTGTTGTTGGCTTTTTCTATTACTTCTTCTATAGTGCGGAATGTTTGTATGGCAAGCACTGGTCCAAATATTTCTTCCTGCACCACCTTGTGCGATTGCGATGCGTTTAACAACAATGTAGGGCGTATAAACAAACCTTTGCTTGGTAGGCTGCATGTAGGCTGATAAATATCTAAACCTTCGTTCTTGGCTATTTTTAAATAGTTGTTAATGCTGTCGTATTGTTTTTGACTGTTAATAGCACCGACATCGGTATTTTTATCCATAGGATCGCCTACGGTAAGGGTTTGTAAGCGGTCTTTTAGTTTGCGTATAACAACTTCGGCAACCGATTCTTGAACAAACAAACGAGAGCCTGCACAACATACATGCCCTTGATTAAAAAATATTCCGTTTACAATTCCTTCTACTGCTTGGTCAAGCGGGGCATCGTCAAATATTATGTGCGCTGCTTTTCCGCCAAGTTCTAAGGTCAATTTTTTGTTTGTACCTGCTACCGCTTTTTGTATGTACTTGCCTACGCCTGTACTCCCTGTAAATGCTATTTTGTTAATATCGGGGTGGTTTACAATGGCCGCACCTGTTACTCCTGCGCCTGTTACAATGTTTACTACGCCATCGGGCAAGCCGCATTCTTGCATTATCTCTGCAAGCTTAAGTGCGGTTAGTGGCGTGGTTTCCGACGGTTTTAACACTACCGTATTACCTGTGGCAAGTGCGGGTGCTATTTTCCAAGCTGCCATTAGCAACGGAAAATTCCACGGAATAATTTGTCCTGCAACACCAATAGATTCAGGCTTGCGATTAGGGAAAGCATAGTCTAATTTATCTGCCCAACCTGCGTAATAAAAGAAATGATTAGCTGCCAATGGCACATCTATATCTCGGCTTTCGCGTATAGATTTACCTCCATCTAATGTTTCTATTACCGAAAATTCGCGTGCACGTTCTTGTATCATACGTGCTATGCGGTATAGGTATTTGCCACGCTCTTTAGCAGGCATTTTGCCCCATACATTATCGTAGGCGTTGCGAGCAGCTTTTACGGCAAGGTCCACATCTTTTTCGTTAGCATCGGCTACTTCACTTAGTTTTTCGCCTGTTGCAGGGTTTACGGTATCAAAATATTTTTTTGATAAGGGCTTTACAAATTTACCATTGATGAATAAATCGTATTGCGGTTTTATGCTTATGTGCTTAGTGTCCTCGGGTGCTGGAGCATACTCCCACACGCCTTTAAAATCTAAACTTAGGTCTTTAGTTGCCTTAGCTGTAGTTGTTTTTTTAATTTCTTTCTTTGCCATTTTTGTTTTTAGTAT
>JBEBIC010000107.1:0-9383 GCA_040080595.1 Bacteroidia bacterium
ATAATATATAGCTCCACTTTTTATTTTTTAAAGAATATTACAACGAATACCTAAACCCTATACCGTGCTGAAAACTAAAGTTAGCTATGGTTCTAAGTTCGGGTATGTAGGTTACGTTAAAACTTGGGCGGAGTTCGTAAAACAAATGTGCCCGAGTCCAAAAATGATGTGTATTACCAATTCTAAAATCGGCCCCTAAGGGTATGTAGGCACTGGTAACTATGTTGTTTTGGTTAGTGTGTTTTTCTATTTTTTCTTTGTTAGTTAAAGGCGAGGTATAATTAGCTCCACTTTGATAACGGGTTTCCAATTCTTCGTACTCGTGGTAGTTTATTGTGGTTTGTGCGTTTACTGACACGCCACCATTTACACCTATGCCAGTATATAACGACCAACGCTCGTAAGGGTCGGTACGTAGTAACAGTGCAGCATCAAGGCGCAGTTGTTTTGAAGCATAATTCATATTATAATACTTGCGCGATACTGAATCTAAATACACGGCAGAAGTTGCGTTAGCAGCTATTAGCGTATCATATACTGTAGTTTCTTTGGTGTAAAAAGTGGCAGATAAATTAGTTTCCGAAAAATAATTTATACCCACTCGCAATAGCATTCCTTTGCGGTATTCGGTTTTTTGTTTGTTGCCAAATTTAAACGAGGCACTTACCGTAAATAAATTATTACCCAAAAATGTACCACTACCAAACGATGTATAACCAGTGTTAGTTAAATAATGGCGTGTAGATGCCACATTAAGCACTACCGATTGTGGCGCAAGTTGCTTAAAATCGGTAGGAGTTTCATTCACGTTACTTTCTATAATTGCACCTCCTTGTGCCGAAAAACTACATAGTTTTAGTTTTAAAATACGTTTACCTTCGCTTTTTTGTGCCAATGTAGTAAAGCTGCAAACGCTTAGTAGTGCCGTTATTAATAATGTATTACTTATGCTCATTGTTGTTTTTTATATTTTACGTAAAGCTAACACATTTAATTGTTTTGCAATTTTTGCCGAAAAATGATTTACGTATTAAAATAATAGTTATTTTTGTGATATCAAAATGATATTAATTTAATTACTTAAATAAACAATTGAAAATGAAAACTGAAAAAATTATTACCCCTATTAATGGTTATGTAGGATTAGCAGTAGTACTTGTATCAATAGCAGGAATATTAGCAGGAATAGCTATTACAAGTGTTTTAACAATTATACTAAGTGTGGTAGTACTTATATTGGCATTAAAGGGATTTATAGTAATATCTCCCAACAGTGCAGTAGCATTTTTATTATTTGGTAACTATGTAGGTAGTGCCAAAGAAGATGGTTTCTTTTGGGTTAATCCGTTTTATAGCCGTACCTCTATATCATTACGAGCTAAAAACTTTGAAAGCGAAAAAATAAAAGTGAACGACAAAATGGGTAATCCCATAATGATTAGTGTAATATTGGTATGGAAAGTTGCGGATACATTTAAAGCTACGTTTGAAGTAGATAACTGCGTAAATTTTATAAAAATACAAACCGATTCGGCCGTGCGTAAGTTGGCTGGTAGTTTTCCGTACGATCATTTTGAAGACGAAAAAGCCACCGTTACACTTAGTACCAATTTTGATGATATAAACAAAGCATTGGAAGAAGAGGTAAGCGAACGCCTACTTATTGCAGGTGTAGAAGTAATAGAATCTCGCATTGGTTACTTGGCGTATGCGCCCGAAATAGCACACTCTATGTTGCGCCGTCAGCAAGCATCGGCAGTAGTTGCAGCACGCCACAAAATAGTGGAGGGTGCAGTAGGAATGGTAGAAAGTGCATTAAAACTATTGGCCGAAAAATCAATAATAGAATTTGACGAAGACCGCAAAGCAGTAATGGTAAGTAACCTAATGGTAGTGTTGTGTGGCGATAGCGAAACCAAACCTGTAATAAACACAGGCACATTAAACCAATAATAAAATTACGGTGGCGGATAAAAAACCATTTGCATTACGCATAGATGCGGAAACTATGAAGACTATTGAAAAATGGGCTTCGGAGGAATTTCGTAGTGTAAATGGTCAAATAGAATGGATGCTAAATGTGAGTTTGAAAAATGCAAAACGCATTAAAACTAAGCCAGAAGCTAAAAAATAATTACCCAAATTTCTTATCCTACATCAAGTGTTAGTGCTACATTAAGTTATAAATTTGATATACTAATCTACAGCAAATAAAACATGGAACGTAAACAATTTATAAAATCAGCAATAGGATTAACCGCAATGATAACATTAGGAGGATTTAAAGCAATAAGCGACAATTTAAAAGAGCAAGGCGAAGAGATGCCAGTACTATTTATAGGGCATGGTTCGCCTATGAATGCTATTGAAGATAATGAGTTTACCCTAGCGTGGAAAGCCGTAGCACACACCATACCGCAACCTACGGCTATATTGTGCATAAGTGCACACTGGGAAACCAAAGGTACGTATGTAACCGCTATGCCTAAGCCCAAAACTATACACGATTTTGGAGGATTTCCGCAAGCATTGTTTGATGTAGAATATCATGCTGATGGTAGCTTGTGGTTAGCTAACGAAACTAAAAAAATAGTTACCTCAACGTCTGTAGGGTTAGACGAGGCTTGGGGATTAGACCATGGTAGCTGGAGTGTATTAAAACAACTGTATCCCAATGCTGATATTCCTGTAATACAATTTAGTTTGGATTATACCAAAGATGCTGCCTACCATTATAATTTGGCAAAAGAACTAGCGGGATTACGCAAAAAAGGCGTGTTGATAATAGGTAGTGGTAATATGGTACACAACTTTCAGTATGCTAATTTTAGAGCCACCAAAGCCAATCCAATGGTACAGGATTGGGCCATTGAAGCTAACGAAAAATTTAAAGAATTAATAACTGCTAATGATTTTACATCGCTAGTTAATTATCAAACATACAGTAAAGCATTGCAGTTAGCAGCACCCACGCCCGAACATTATTTACCTATGCTATATGCTGTGGCATTGCGTGGCAAAAACGAAAAGGTATCGTTTTTTAATGATGATTTTATGGGCAGTTCGTTTTCTATGACTTCGTTTAAATTAGAAAAAGCGTAAGTACTAATTATGAGTTAAAAATTACTACTTACGTTTAAAATTAACAGTGCTTAACTATTTACTACTTTAAAAATACTTGTTTTACATTAGTTATTATTAAGCACTATTTTTTCGCTAACTATGGCGTATAATATTCCACAGTATCATTCATTATCTTAGTAGTACTTATTAGTTTTTTGTTAGTAAATACTGGTGCTGCGTAACCATTATTAATAACTACATTGCTTGTTATAACTATTGCTTCGTGCCACATATCAGCATCAATACAACGTTGTAAAAGTTGTGTACCACCTTCTATTATTATACTGGATATATTTTGCGAGTACAGTAATTTAAAAATAGATTGGAGGCTTGCTTCTTTTGTTATTTGTATATAATTAATGTGTTGTACTACTTCGGTTTTAAGTGTATTAAGTACAATTACTTTAGCGTTGTTATCAAAAAACAAATTGCTTAATGGTAAACTCAAGTCGTAATCTATAACTATGCGTGTAGGGTTTTTACCTGCAACCAAGCGTGTAGTAAGCGACGGATTATCTATCCCTACTGTGTTGTACCCCACCATTATAGCTTGTTCGCCAGCACGTAATTGGTGCATACGTTGGTTAGTGTGCGCATTGGTTATCGGCACAGGTTGCTTGCCATTAGGTGTAATAGTGGCTATACAGCCATTTGCACTTTGTGCATATTTTAAAATTATATACGGTAATTGTGTGGTTTGATTTACAAAAAAACGTTTATTTAACTCCTGTGCTTCTTTTTCTAAAACGCCTACATCTACCGTTATTCCTTCATTACGGAGCATAGCTACTCCTTTTCCTGCTACTAATGGGTTAGGGTCTAACGTGGCTACTACTACGTGTTTTACATTGTGCTGTATAAGTAAGTTAGCGCAGGGTGGTGTTTTACCAAAGTGCGCACAAGGCTCAAGGCTTACATATACGGTGCATTGCGCTAATATACTTTTATCTTTAATTTTATTTATGGCGTTTACCTCTGCATGTGCTTGCCCATAATTACGATGATAATCCTCAGCTATTATTACATCATTACACACTATAACACAACCTACCATAGGGTTGGGAGCTACGTTTCCGTAGGCTTGCGAAGCAAGTTGTAACGCACGTTGCATATAGTGTTGGTGTTGCATTGGAATAATTTAGTTAGATAATTTGCACGTATTAATTCACAATAAGCAAAGGCACTTTTATGTTGTGGCGCACAGTTTCTACGGTTGTGCCTAATATCAAATCCATAAAAGTATTATGCCCATGAACACCCATTACCAGTAGGTCGCAGTTAAGTTCATTAACGGTAGTGGGTATTGCTTTTTTAGGACTACCAAACGATAATTTATAATTTACCGTATAGCCCTTAGCTTGCAATTGTGCTATATACGCATTAATGTGTATTAAATCATCTTGCGTTTCTTTATCATCTACATCTTTGCCAAACACTAATGCTCCTACAGTTTCTACCACGTGTATAAGCGTGTAACTGGCTAATAGTCCGCCTTGCGCTATGGCGTGGCTTACGGCTTTATCGTCCATGTTGCTAAAATCTACTGCTATGGCTATGTTTTTATACGGAGGTTTTACGTGTAATTCCAGTTCATCGGTACGGCTGTGCATACCTTTTAGGTCGGCTTGTGGTACATCTAATTTAAGCGGTATAAAAGTTATATACACCAGCAAACCCAATATTGCCAAGGCTAACGGAAGTATTAATACATAAAATAATATAGGATTAACAATGCTTTGGGTGTACATCGTTTCTAATTGTTCGCCCACCAATTTTAAATTTAAAGCAACAATAATAGCAGCACATACCCACGCCGTAATTTTTGTTTTAAGGCTTATAGCAAAAGTATTCATAGTGGTTTTGCTACTTACATAGCGTATAAGCGGTATTACGGCAAAGCCTAATTGTAAGCTTAATATAACTTGGCTACCTATAAGCATTTCGGTGGCTTTACTCTCACCATAATATACCAATACAAACAGTGCGGGTATAACTGCCAGCATACGTGTAATAATGCGGCGTACCCACGGTTGCATACGTAAATTAATGTGCCCTTCCATTACTATTTGCCCTGCCAGTGTACCTGTAATGGTAGAAGATTGTCCTGCTGCAATAAGCGCAATAGCAAACAACATAGGCGCATATTTACTACCTAATATAGGTTGCAATAATCGGTGCGCCTCTTGCAAGTCTGACACTTGGTGCATACCTACTTTATAAAATGTAGCGGCCGCAAGTATAAGTAATGCTGCATTTATAAAAAATGCCACGTTAAGCGCAATAGTGCTATCAATAAGATTGTATTTTATGGCTTTTTTAATTTCGGGAATGGTACGTTCAAACTTACGTGTTTGTACTAATGATGAATGTAAATATAAATTGTGAGGCATAACCGTAGCACCAATAATACCAATGCTTATGTACAAGGCATCGTGGTTGAGTGCGGTAGGTATAAAGCCTTGCATTACATCGGTTAATACGGGCTGCGCTATAAGCATTTGTACCAAAAAGGATACGCCAATAATTGTTACTAAGGCTATTATAAAGGCTTCGAGTTTGCGTACACCATAATTTAAAAGTACTAACAACAAAAATGTATCTAACACAGATATAAGTACACCATACATTAATGGCATACCAAACAATAATTTTAAACCTATTGCCATACCTATCACCTCTGCCAAATCGCAGGCAGCTATGGCTATTTCGGCTAACACGTACAGGCATATATTTACGCCTTTGTTGTAGCTTTTTCGGCTAGCTTGCGCTAAATCCAAGCCACTTACCAAACCTAAACGAGCGCTTAAACTTTGTAATAATTGGGCTATGAGGTTACTCATTAATAGCACCCATATTAATTTATAACCAAACTGCGAACCGCCTGCTATATCGGTAGCCCAGTTGCCAGGATCCATGTAACCCACACTTACCATATAGGCAGGCCCAAGGAACGAAAAAAACTTTTTTAAGCCTGTACTTTTATTGGTATCAACAGTTTGATTGATGCTATGTAATGAGGTATTATTCACGTTGTAATATTATTAGGGTGTAAACTTATAACCTACACCACGTATGCTATGAAAGTGCTGTGGTTCTTTGCTATTTTGTTCAAATAATTTGCGGTACGAAAGTATAAAATTATCAATGGTACGGGGCGTTGGAAACGATTCGTCATTCCATAAGCGTTCCAGTATTTCTTCGCGCGATATTACTTGGTTGGCGCGTTGTATAAGTAGTTTTAGCAACTCCATTTCTCGTTTGCTTAACTGGCTTATCTCGCCTTTGCTATTGGTAATTTCGTAGCTTATGTAGTTAATGGTGTTGTTGTTAAACGTATAAACGTTGCTGGTATCGTTTACTGCGGGGTTTCGTTTTAATAAATTTTTGATGCGCAATAAAAACTCTTCCAAATCAAATGGTTTGGTTAAATAATCATCAGCACCTAATTTTAAACCCAACACTCTATCGGTACTTGTGCCTTTGGCTGTGAGGAATAATATGGGTGTAGTTATGCCCGCTTTGCGTATGCCTTCGCATATAGTAAAGCCGTCCATTTCGGGAAGCATTACGTCCAATATTATTAAGTCGTAATGTTTTTTTGTGGCTAAGTCAAGCGCTTGTTTTCCTTTACTGGCATGGCTTACCACATATCCCTCTAGTTCCAAATTAAGTACAATGGTGGAGGCAATATTTTCTTCGTCTTCGGCTAATAATATTTTTAACGACATATTTTGGCGTATCAATTAAGTAATTGGTATTGGGTTTAAAAAACCTTAATTTTAAAAAGTGCAGTCCGTAATTCGTAATTTTTAATTCGTAATTAACTTCTGTTCTTCGTACAACATTTGCAACAAGGTTTGTCCTACAGCTTTTAACGAATTTTTATCTATGCTATTAATGTTGTCGTTGTGTGTGTGCCACGATATAGGGAAATTACTTGGTGTACTTGCATCGTGGTGTATAATATCTATACACGGAATTTTTGCAATAGTATTTACATACAAGTGGTCGTCGGTCATTGTTGCGCCTGTAGCATTATTTACAAACACATTACTAAAGCCAGCATTAGCAGCAGCTTTCCATACTTTTTCTACTACACCAAAGGCATATTGTACTGATACACCATCTTTATAAAACACTGCTCCTGGCGCACCTACCATATCTAGGTTTACACCAAATTTTGGTTGATAATCCATTGGTTTATTTTTAGCCCAATATTGCGAACCTAAACAATAGCTATCTTCCATATTAGGAAAGCCAGAATTGGCTGGTTGTCCGTAATCTTCGCAATCCCATAGTATAATATCTACCCCTAGTTTAAATGTAGAGTCGGTTTGCAATACACGTGCTATTTCCATAAGCACAGCTACTCCGCTACCAGCGTCGTTAGCTCCGTCTATGGGTTCGGTTTGTTTTTGATTATCTTGGTCGGCAACAGGGCGGGTGTCCCAGTGTGCGCTTAGTAGTATTCGGTTTTCTTTTACTGTAGGATTTATCGCAGCGATTACGTTAGTACCTTTTAGTTTTTTTGTATCGTAAGCCGTTAAGGTATAGGTTTGTGCGGTAACGCTGCAATTGTAGCTTTTAAGCGTGTTTATCATATAATTTTTGCAAGCTTCGTGCGCTTTTGTATTGGGTACACGAGGACCAAAATTAACTTGCGCTTGCACATACCCAAAGGCACTATCTGCATTAAATGTAGCTACATATATGGCTGGAGGAGCATCTTTAATTGGTGTTGTGGGAGGTGTGGTAGTTTCATTTTTACACGAAAAAGCAAGTAAAACACTTGCAAATAGGGTAGTTTTTAAACAAATAGAAGAAATGTGCATAGGGTATAATTTATTTTTTATTAACAGCGTAAATATAGCACAAGTAGCGTAAAATAAGCAATGTTAATAACGATGTAAATTATTAATCGTATAAATAATAAGATTTAACCTACAAATTGAAAACAATTTGTATTTTAGTAAAAAATTAAAAACAATATTTAATACCTGAGCACCATGAAAAAGAGCATAACTATCTTAGCAACATTAGTAGTAATAGCAGTAACGTTATCAGCTTGTAAAAGCCATGAGCGCTGCCCTGCTTATGGTAAAGTACCAAGCCAAGCAACTACTCGTATCTAAATTGTAACGTTTGTTTTACCTCAGGGTGTAAACTTAAACTAACAGGACACGTTAAAGCAGCTCTTTCTAAGAGCTGCTTTTCTTTTGCGCTATAGTTTACGGTAGTTGGAAATTGTACATCTACTATTATTTCGGCAATACGGCGAGGCGCATCGGTACTCATTATTTTGGTAACGTTGGCAGTAGTGCCTACTATGTTTATGTTATGGGTATTACTTGCAATACCCATAATGGTAAGCATACAGCTTGCAAGGGCGGTGCTTACTATATCAGTAGGGCTAAAGGCTTCGCCTTTGCCGTGGTTATCAATAGGGGCGTCTGTTATAATAGTAGTGCTCGATGCCACGTGTGTGGCTTGTGTACGTAAGTTACCTAAGTAAGTAAGAGTTGATGTTGGCATTTTTTTTAATGTTAATTGTGGTTTTTTATTCTTTATTTTTTGTGGTTATACCTAAAAAAAATTATCAATACATAATCATAAGCTCCCCCTCTTTAAATTTTCTCTTTTCTAATTTTAATACAATATTGACGTTCTTTTTTGGAAATATTAAAAATTTCTTTGATTCATAACCTACACAGCTTACCTCTACATTTAAACTATCAAACATAGTTGGGATTGGCATTTTAAAATCTCCATCTAAATCGGTTTCACAATGTATAGATGTATTTTTAATTGAAACTGTAGCAAAAGGAAGTCGTTCATTATTTTTATCTAACACCACACCTTGCAAATAATTATTTGTGTCTTTTTGTGTAGCAAGCGTATCTTTTATTGGTGCTACTACTTGTGCTTTAGCCGTAGTAAATAGTACGCAAAATAGCAATAATTGCATAGCATACTTACTAATACTAAAGTTACAAGGAGATGCTATATGTAGTAGTATATTTTTAGTTTTCATGGTTTTAAATAGGGGTTGTATGGTAGAATTTTGCGAGGTATTTGTACTTTGCGTTTAAAACCCACCCCTAGCCCCTCCAGGGAGGGGAAGCGTGGTGCGATTATGTTACTGTTTATTAATTTTCAATTTGTTATTTCTATCATATAACTCCTATTCTTATTTCTATTTTGTATTTACTCCCTGTATTCCCCTCCTCACTTCGGCTACGCTCAGTGCAAGTGGAGGGGAT
>JBEBIC010000375.1:0-2053 GCA_040080595.1 Bacteroidia bacterium
AGAGACAGCTATTACCTCTTGCAAGCGTTGATTGATACGGCTTTTAATATCAGTAATACGCATTTTATCGTTCTTATCAATAAGTTGTAATTGCTTATTGATGTTTGCCAAACGTAATTTGAAATCTTTGTCTAACGAAGCACCTTCTTGCAATCTAAATTTATTAAATTCTACTATAGATTGTTGTATGGCTTTTTCTAATTTTTTGTAATCGGTTTTTGATAATTCTTTTACCTCTTGCTTGCCCATAATGTTGGGCATTTTAAGTACTTCTTGCAATAGGTTGGTACTGTTGGTTTTTAAGAGTTTATCTAGCGCAACTAATTGTTTGTAATAGTGTGCTGCCAGTTCCATATTAATAGCGGGTAGCGCAGTAGCCTCATTATTGCTAACTTCTCGGTATATGGCTACATCTATTTTGCCACGTTGCAAAGCATCGTTTATAGTAGTTTTTATTTCCGTTTCGTAAGGGCGTGCCGCACTGGTTATGCGATAATTGGCATCAAGTTGTTTACTATTTACTGAGCGTATCTCTACGTTATATGTTTGCGAATTAATGGTGCATTGGCTTTTACCAAAGCCTGTCATACTTTTTATCATAGTGGAAATGTTCTGTTTTATAATTTGAGGTAAAAGTAAGTAAATTAAGGCGTAGTATTTAGTTAGCCCAAAGAATAATAGTAAATAAGATATTTACATATAAATATCAATTATCTTTACGCTATTAAAATTTAAAAAACAAATGAGCACAATACAACACATTCATGCCCGTCAAATATTAGATTCTCGTGGCAATCCTACTATTGAAGTAGATGTAATAACCGAAAACGGTGTTATAGGAACAGCAGCCGTACCAAGCGGTGCAAGCACAGGCGCACACGAAGCTGCTGAGTTGCGCGATGGCGACCCAACACGTTATATGGGCAAAGGCGTATTACAAGCCATTGATAATGTAACAGGCGAAATAGCTAATGAATTAGAGGGTTCTAGCGTGTTTGACCAAGGCGAAATAGATGCTACAATGATAGCTATGGACGGCACCGAAAACAAATCGCGCTTGGGTGCTAATGCTATACTTGGCGTGTCGTTAGCGGTGGCTCGTGCTGCTGCGCAGGAAGCAGGTTTGCCATTATACAACTACATAGGTGGTGTTAATGCTAATACATTGCCAGTGCCTATGATGAACATTTTAAACGGTGGTTCGCATGCTGATAATGCTATAGATTTCCAAGAGTTTATGGTAATGCCGTGGGGTGCTGATACTTTTAGCGATGCCTTACGTATGGGTACCGAAGTATTTCATCATCTTAAAAAAATATTAAAAGACAAAGGTTACAGTACCAACGTAGGCGATGAAGGTGGATATGCACCCAATATTCGTAGCAACGAAGAAGCGATTGAAACTGTGCTTAAAGCCATTGAAAGTGCAGGCTACCGCCCAGGCGAAGATATATGGATAGCTATGGACGCTGCTGCTACTGAGTTTTACGACGAAAAAACTGGCTTATATACCTTTAAAAAATCGGACGGCAAACAGCTTACTAGCCCCGAAATGGTGGATTACTGGGCAACTTGGACTAACAAATATCCTATCATTAGTATTGAAGATGGTTTGGCCGAAGACGATTGGAGTGGTTGGAAAGCTATGACTCAAAAAATTGGAAACAAAATACAAATAGTGGGCGACGATTTATTTGTAACCAACACCAAACGTTTGCAACGTGGTATTAATGAGCAAACCGCCAATTCTATATTAGTAAAAGTAAACCAAATAGGTACGCTTACCGAAACCATGAACGCTGTGCAACTAGCGCAAACCAACGGCTACACAAGTGTAATGAGCCACCGTAGCGGCGAAACGGAAGATACCACAATAGCCGACCTTGCAGTAGCATTAAACTGTGGACAAATAAAAACAGGCTCGGCATCGCGTAGCGATAGAGTTGCTAAATACAATCAGTTATTGCGTATTGAAGAACTATTGGGAAGTAACGCACGTTTTATAGGACGCGATTTTAAATATTTGAAAAAATAATTTACTAAGTATTTATAT
>JBEBIC010000376.1:0-2040 GCA_040080595.1 Bacteroidia bacterium
CAAGTAAGCGTAGCCGAAATGGACGGTATATTAACCAGTTTAAAATAAGCATTAAACGTAAATTAGTAAATTACGTTTTTGCACTCAATATAACAAAAGCTCAAAGGCAATGCCTTTGAGCTTTTGTTATATTGGGCAGTACTAAGCGCTATACTGCGCAAGAACTTGTTGAGTGCGGTTGGTTATTCGTTTTACTAAACGCTTGGGAGATATTATTTTTATATGCTCGCCAAAGCCCAGTAACTCTCGTTCTAGCTCAAAATTCCATATTACATCTATACTAAACAATGTTCCGTTATCATCAGTAGTTATTATTTTTTGAGTGCTGTGCAATGGCTTGGTAACTAAGTAGGGCGCATGTGCTTTTACTATATGAAACAGTATTTTTTCGGTACGTTGGTTAAGTGTTTTGGTTACGCCTATTACATCATTAAAATAAGTACTTACATCGTAGTTGGGTTTATCATATTTTTGTTTTGGGAGCGTTTTAAAACTCTCTATACGGTCTAATGCAAGTAGCATGGTATCGCGCTGTTTGGAACTTTTTACCAATACAAACCAACGGTTACGGTACTCTTTAAGTAAGTAAGGATATACCATAATAGTTTGCGCCTCACGTGCTTTAAACGATTGATACACTACTTCAATAGTTTGCTTATTAATGATAGCTTTGTGCAAAGGGTCTATAAATTTTAAACCTTTGAGTAGTTCGTTTTTTTCAAAATCTATGTATGATTTTCCTTTATGTTTTTGTGTATATAGCTTATCCTCAAGGCGTGTAACCATGCTATTTAACTCAGCAAAATAACCAAAACCCTTAAACTGATTAAGCACACCCAACACCTCATTAAGCGTACTCATGTCTTGCGCTGTAATGGGCGTATTGTTAATACTGTATTTTTTATCGTCGTAGCTATAATATTTTTTATCGCTTACTACAATAGGTGCATTGTAGCCTAATTTTTCGCTACGCATATTCTGTATGTCTAATTGTACCGTGCGCAAACTAATGCCTTTGGTTATGCCTTCGTACTCGTATAGTGCGTCCGCACAGGCTTCCACAAGGTCTTCCAAAGTCCATTTTCTAAATCGGTTTTGCAAACAGGTATCAATAGTTTTGTAGCGTACTAATGCTGATTTATTTATAGGCATAACGTTTTTGGGGGTTAAAATGATTGCTTTAAAACTACAAAAATATTTTTACTACGCAATGTACTTGCGTAGTTGACGTGTAGTAAATATTTTACACCAATTAATTGCATTTTTTACAGACTAATAATCAAGCTATTAAGATAATAATTAAACAAATATTAAAAATAATATTTACTACGCAAGTACACTGCGTAGTCGTGTAGTTTGTTTGTAGTGTAAAAAATAAAGCAAAAAAAACCACTTGCTTTTTTTATTACAGCTGCACCAACTACGCATACGCATTGCGTAGTTGGTTTAACGATAAACTATTAGTTCTTTGAAAATATTAGTTTGATTATAGCATCAAACAAAAAGTCTTCTCTAATTAAAATTAGAGAGGTTGTACATAACTATTGATAATGCCTTGTTGCGAGTGTTTAATACTAAACTCCATAGCATTGGTAAGCACTGCTTGCATAATGTACTGCATTATTATCTAGTATATGTACCCAAGTGTGGGTTCGAATCCCACTCTCATTTGGTATGAGAAAACTCAACGGCAGAGTAGTAAAAATGCGGGTTCGAATCCCGCTATTAGTTCAACAACTAATCCAACTGGTAGGAACGAAGAAGCGTAACTTCGATAAAAACAACGCTCTCCTTTAAAGAAGGTGTATTAACAATTCAGTACACTAAAAAAAATATTTTATGGTACAGTTAAGTATGAGTTAGGATAGCTAATGTAGGGCTGTTACACTACTATACACCAAGCGTAGTAAACTACAATTAAGCGTTTAATTGTTTTACATAACTACAATTTAAAATATAGCTAAAGCACAGTGTTCATAGTTATTCCACACATAATTAGCGAGTAGTTAAGCATCTTCTCTAACTTTTTTAAAAAAAACT
>JBEBIC010000108.1:0-9324 GCA_040080595.1 Bacteroidia bacterium
GACTTTATTATCATTACTCTTAATTTTTAAAATAAAGTTATAAACTTTTGTGTAATATTAAGTTCCAAGTGACGCCATTACTCCGTTTACTCTACGTAATAGCTTAACACTTGAAACAGCACCACCAACTATTTAAACGTTGGAACACTTTCCGAAACAGTGTCGCTACTCTTTTTATTTCATAACAAAGTTATAAATTTTTGTGTAATATTAAGTTCCAAGTGACGCTATTAATCCGTTTACTCTACGTAATGGCTTAACACTTGGAACAGCACCACCAACTATTTAAACGTGGAAACACTTACAGCAACAGGGGTATAAACTCTATTACATAATAAAAAAAATCCCACAGTAATAACCGTGGGATTTTTTTATTATAAACTTTAAAAATAACTTAGTAACTATCTACCGCAGCTATTGTTTCGCCTTGGTATTTGCCTGTTTTAAGTTTATCTACTATTTGTTTAAACGAATCAATGGTGTAGTTTACATCATCAATAGTGTGAACTGCTGTAGGTATCAAACGTAGTATTATCATACCTTTTGGTACAACTGGATATACCACCATTGAACAAAATATGTTAAAATTCTCACGTAAATCTACTATTAGGTTAGTAGCTTCGGGTATTGAACCATTAAGATATACTGGTGTTACAGGCGAATTAGTATCGCCAATATTAAAGCCTGCATTGGTTAATCCGCTTTGTAGTGCGTTAGTTATTTCCCACAATTTAGCTTTAAGTTCGGGCTTAGTATTTAATAATTCCAAACGTTTAAGCAAACCTACAACCAATGGCATAGGCAATGCTTTTGCAAATATTTGCGAACGCATATTGTAACGTAAATATTCAACCACATCGGCAGTACTGCTTATAAAACCACCAATTAATGCAAATGATTTAGCAAATGTTCCAAAATAAATATCAATACCGTCTTGGCAACCTTGCGCCTCGCCAGTACCTCCGCCTGTTGCGCCCATAGCACCTACGCCATGTGCATCATCAACAAATAAACGGAAGTTAAACTTTTGTTTCAGTGCTATTATTTCTTTTAGTTTACCTTGGTCGCCACGCATACCAAATACGCCTTCGGTTATTACCAATATAGCGCCCCCAGTTTCGTTAGCAAGTTTAGTAGCACGTTCTAGTTGTTTTTCGCAGTCTTCAAGGTCGTTGTGTTTAAATACATAACGCTTGCCCATGTGTAGGCGCACACCGTCTAATATACATGCGTGGCTTTCGCTATCATATACTATTACATCGTGTCTGTCCACCACACAATCAATAGCCGAAACCATAGCTTGGTAGCCAAAGTTACATAATATGGTATCTTCTTTTTTTACTAATTTGGATAAGCCTTTTTCTAACAATTCGTGATTATCAGAGTTACCACTCATCATACGTGCGCCCATTGGCAATGCAAAACCATAATCGGCAGCAGCATCAGCATCGGCCTTACGTACCTCAGGGTGATTAGCTAAACCTAAGTAATTATTTAAACTCCAGTTTAAACGCTTGCGTCCTCTAAACACCATGTGTGGCGCTATTTCTCCTTCTAATTTAGGAAATGTAAAATAGCCGTGGCTTTGCTTAGCGTGCATTCCTAACGGACCTCTGTTGTTTGCTATTTTTTCAAATAAATCTGCCATAGTTTTTATGTTTTTTTAGATAATTAATTTTGTGCAAATATACACTTTTGTACGTGTATTGCAATTGGTGGTTTTTTAGTCAATTAATTCAAAATAAAATCCTTTATACAGCACCTTGTTGTGTTGTTGATGAAATGGAATAAAACAACCATCATTCTTGTCAAACCATTGGTCTATAAGCGTGTATCCAAGTGTTTCAAACTGATTTAAAAATAAGGTTTCGTTAAATATGTATTGTGGATAGTAGCTTAAACCACCATTTTGTAAACTCACAAATTGCATTGATTTATGTACAGGTAATCTGTTAATAATAATATGCTTGGGTTTATTACCAAGGCTATTAAAATAATGTACAAGATTAAAATTTTCTATGTATTGCAATGTACCCGAACTTAGCCACACATCAGCATTAGCAGCATCAGTATTATTTGTGGTGTAGGTTAGGTTAGGTCTTGGGTTTGTGGTTTTACCTTCCTCAATTATTTGTTCCAAATCGCACACTGTGTATGATTTTAATTGGGCTAAATTTAGTATAGGGGCGTACTTTGTGTAGTGCGTACCCACATTGCCACCTAAGTCAAATAGGGTAGTGTTGGGTTGTATAATTTTGGCTAACCATACCAATACAGGATAGTCGTATTCTGCTAACTCAGTAGTAAGCGTGTTGGAGTAAAACTGTGCAAGCTCAGTAGTATTATAACCCGTTTTGTTTTGTGTGGGTGCGTTTTTTACGGCTTCGTCAAAAGTGGCATATACACCCTTAAACAAGCCGTACCCATTGGGTTTGTAAAATTTACGGAGTAACGTATAATGATGTATTAGTTTGTGTAATGCTGAAATCATATTTGCAGTGTAACTATTATTTTTTTTGATGTTAAAAATAGTCTTTTTTAGCAATAACACTCTTCATTTTTTAGTGTTAAAAACTGTTTGTATTCCTACTGCATTATTCATAATTAAGCGTATTTTCGCATCAAACTACATTCTTTTTTTTACAAATGGAAAACTACGATTTTTGCACCTCATTATTTAATTACAAACGCTTTGTTACACGTGAGGTAACTATAGGTAATTGCGCCATGGGAGGCAATAACCCCATACGCTTGCAAAGTATGACTACTACTGATACGTTAGATACTGTAGCTACTGTAAAGCAAACTATACAACTTATAGAGGCTGGTTGCGACTACGTGCGTATAACTGCGCCAAGTATTAAGGAAGCGCAATGTTTGGCTACAATAAAAAAAGAAATAAATGCCGCAGGGTTTACCACACCACTTATTGCCGATATACATTACACACCCAATGCTGCCGAACTTGCAGCACGCCTTATAGAAAAAGTGCGTGTAAACCCAGGTAACTATGCCGATAAGAAAAAGTTTGATGTACTTGAATATACTGATGTAGAATACGATAACGAAATACAACGCATACGCGAACGCTTTATTCCCCTAGTAAAAATATGTAAGGAATATGGCACAGCTATGCGCATAGGTACTAACCATGGTTCGTTGAGCGATAGAATACTTAGCCGCTACGGCGATACTCCACACGGAATGGTAGAAAGTGCATTTGAGTTTTTGCGTATATGCGAAGATGAAAACTACCACAACATAGTGCTAAGTATGAAGGCAAGTAATCCTAAAATTATGATGCAAGCCTACCGCTTGCTCGTAAACCGAATGATGGCTACTAACCGCAATTATCCTATACACTTAGGTGTAACCGAAGCAGGCGATGGCGAAGATGGACGTATAAAATCGGCAGCAGGAATAGGAGCATTGTTAGAAGATGGTATAGGCGATACTATTCGTGTATCATTAACCGAAGACCCTGCATTGGAACTACCCGTAGCACGCAAATTGGCTGAACGTTACACCAATAGGGCAATAGAGCAAAGTTCGATAACACAACGTGAGGTTATTAATTACACTCCATTTGAATATACTAAGCGTACAGCAATAAATATAAATGGGGTAGGAGGGAGTAATGTACCACGTGTAATAGCCGATTTTAGTACCAAAGAAACCATAAGCCAAGCATCGTTGTTTGCTGTAGGTTACAACTATTCGGTAACGTTAGATAAATACAACATAACTGACCAAGCCTGCGATTATATATATGCAGGTAATAATACTATAGATTTTGAAATACCAGGAACACTAAGCATTATACAAAATAGTGCTGTATGGCTTGTAAATAAAGAGAAGCAAAGACATTATCCATTATTTAATGCTAGCGAAATAACTACAAAAACAGAACTACACCCACAACTAAACTTTGTACAATGCACTTTGTTTAGTTTTGAAAACAAAGAGTTTTTAGAGATATTAAAAGCAAATAGCACCACCATTGTATTGGTTGTAAACACCACTAATATCAATGCCGTAGCTGAGTTACGTGCAGTGTTCTTTGCATTAACTAATTACAACTTAACCACTCCAGTTATTATACAACGCAACTATACTGTAGATGCCGAAACTACACAGTTACACGCTGCTACCGATTGTGCAAGTTTGTTGCTTGATGGCTTTTCGGACGGAGTATGGCTAACTGCGCCTAATGTACCACTTATAGAACTTAACAAGATAGCCTTTGGGGTATTGCAAGCTACTCGCACACGTATATCCAAAACGGAGTACATATCGTGTCCATCGTGTGGGCGCACGTTATTTGACTTGCAAGAAACTACACAAAAAATACGTGAGCGTACACACCATCTCAAAGGCGTAAAAATAGGTATAATGGGCTGTATTGTAAACGGGCCAGGCGAAATGGCCGATGCCGACTATGGCTACGTAGGTGCGGGTGTAGATAAAATAAGCCTGTACAAAGGACGTGAAGTAGTGCAAAAAAACATACACCCAAACCAAGCCGTAGATGCACTTATTCAATTAATTAAACAACACGGCGATTGGGTAGAAATGCCACAGCTTTAATACATTTGTGTATATAAATCAAAAAACATATATTTACATCAAATATAAACTTAGAATACTTAAATACATTATGAAAAAATATTTATTAACCCTAGCAATAACAGCATTATATACAACTATTACTTCAGCACAAGTAGCTATATGGACTAATGGCGGCGGCGATAACTTATTTAACAATCCGCTTAATTGGAGTACAGGTTTAACTCCTAGTGCAAGTAACGATGTATTGTTTGACGGTACTACCGCAGCACCTTGTACCATTAACTTAAATGCTACTGTACAAAGTATTACAGGTAATGCTACTTACTTAGGAGCATTAAATATACTTGCGGGTAATGATTTGGTAACATCGCTGGATTTTACGTGGAATAGTAGCACTACTATTACAGGTAATACAGGTAGCATAAATATTGGGCGTAACTTTTTCATGAGTGCAGGTAGTTATATTGCAGGTACGGGTGCTATAAATGTTACAGGCGAATATTCGCAAAATGGCACTACTAATACGGTTAATTTATCGGCAGCAGGGTTGGTTACTTACAATGGGGCTTTCGATTTGCAAAATGGTATATATACCGCTCCACTGAGCCAGGTTAATAAAAATAATTTTACTGTTTCGGGCGGTACGTTTAATAACAGCAATGGTACTATACGCTTTATAGGAGTAGGTGCTACTAACACCACAGCAAGTAATACTACAGCACCAATAATTGCTAATACGCAACCTTTTTATAATTTGATATTAGAAAATAAAACAATTAGCCCTACTAATTATTTTAAAAACTATAAAATATCGGGTACACTAACCGTTGATAATGATTTAACCTATGACTATGGCACCGTGTTAGGGTCGCAACGTATTGTTACCAATAAAGATGGAGCTACAGCGGGTGTTATAGTTGTTAAAAATAGTTTAACTGTAATAACAGGAGCAACCTCTCGTAACTATGATGGTGGTAGCGCAACCATAGAATTAAATAAAGCCACAAGCCCGCAAATTTTAAACTTAAATAACTTAAACAATGGTTATACGCTTTGTAACGTAAAAATTTCGGGACCATCACGCACGGTACAAAATCAAAATGTAACTTTTCAACAGTTTAATTTAAATTGTATGAATTTTACAGTTGCAGCATCAGGGCCTATTACACTAAAAACAAGTTTGTACTTAAAAGGAAGTCTTACAAATGATGGGAATTTATTAATTCCTGATAATCAAATTACTTATTTTAGGTCAGATGCGAGTAACCAAAATATAAATACGCCTTCGGAACTTTCTTTCTTTTCATTAAGATGCCAAAACAGTACTACGTTTTCGGTAATGCAGCAGGGAGATGTTGCCGTGCGCGATAATATGATTTTTGGTGGAAATTCCACCTATAACGTAAATGGTAACAAACTTACATTTAAGTCGTTACCAGCAACGCCCACTACTACCAAAACAGCTATGATTAATGATATGACTACTGTACCTACCGCCAGTTTAATTGGTAATTTTACAATGGAACGTTACTTAAAAGGAGGCGCTACTGGTTGGGTATTATTAGGTTCGCCGTTTGGTGCACAAAACACACTAGCCGATTGGATGGACGATTTTGCAATGAGCGGTTTTACAGGTTCTACAGGCAGTACTTTTCCTGCATTTGTTTCTATGTATAGTTATGACGAAACACAACCAGGTGCTATAGGAGCTGATGCTAAGTATATAGCACCTACCAATGTTACTAACACAATAGGCACGGGCAAAGGCTGGTGGGCTTACGTGGGTACTGCACTTACTACCACTGCCGATATTACTATTGATGTAACAGGAAGTTTAACTAACGGTGTAAACCGTAACGATGTAAATATACCTGTAACTGCTACAGCAAATAACGGAGCTTTGCCCAATGCACAAGATGGCTGGAATTTAATAGCCAACCCATATCCTGCAGCCTTAGATTTTAATAAATTTTTTGCTGCAAATGCTAACTGCGGGCCAAGTATATTTGTATTTAATCAGGATTTAGGGGCAGATGCTACGTATAGTGCCACTACAGGTATATCGTCGCCAAGCCAATCATCAGGCGGAGTGGGTAAGTTGTTGCCAAGTGCGCGTGCATTTAATGTGCAGGTAACTGCTACAGGAAATTTGGTAGCCAAAGAAAACCAAAAATCGGTAGCTAGTGATAATTTTTCGCTATGGAAAACCAACGCTACTAACCCCGATAGTGCCACGCAATATTTTAGAATAACTATGCTAAACGTTGCAGACAATAGAATGAATGATTGTGTAATAAATTTTAACGCAAATGCTACTACAGGCGTAGATATATATGATGCGGTAAAAGGTATAACTAAAGTAAGCGAAAAAACATCAATGACGCTAATGACACAGTTAAATGGAGTAGATTACACCATAAACTCAATACCGTTGGATAGTGTAAATGTAACTACCATACCATTAAGCACACGTGTAGGCACAAGTGGTACATACACCCTTAGTGCTACCGATTTGGCCGAAATATTACCAAGCAAAAGTTGTGTAACACTAATAGACCATAAGTTAAACACAACTACCAACCTGCGTACCGAAAACTACACCACCACATTAGACTCTAACGATAATGCCACTTATCGTTTTGATATTGTAATAGCACCTAACACAGGACATGAAATAACGGCTAGTGTAAATGCTCCACAACCTAATGATAGTGTAGGTACAGTACAAGTAACACCAACAGTAGCAGGTAACTACAACTATTATTTAATAAATACGAGTACAGGAGCTAAAGTAGATTCGGTACTAAATGCTACTAGTGCTAACTTTACAGGTGTTAAAGTAGGAACATATAAAGTGCAAGCTAGCCAAGTAGGCGGTAACTTATGCTCAGTAGCCGAAACCGCATTTGAAATGATAGGGAATATTACTGCAATAAAAACAACTGTTGCTACTATTAAAGCCATTACAAGTTATTATGCTAACGGTACTATTGTTGTAAAAACTAATGCTACTTACGAGCCTGCAACAGTTAATGTATATAATGCTTTGGGACAATTGTTAAGTACTAAAAAAATTACTCTTAACGGACAAACAGAATTTGTAAGTTTAACTAACATAGCACCACAAACAGTAGTAATGTCGGTGGTGAGTAATGGTACTAATTACACTAACAAAATAGTAATAAATTAATTGAACATTATATAACATCAAAAATCTCGCTTCGTACTATGTAGGAGCGAGATTTTTTATTACACAAAATAGGTTTAATAAATGCAACACAACAAACATCTTATATTATTTACATTACTAAAAGCATTAGGACTATATGTGCTATGGTTTATACTGTACGACCTTTGGCTACACCCTATGGGTACGCTTGATAGATGGGCAATAAACAGTATAAGCATAACTGCGAGTATGGTGCTAAAAGCAATGGGCTACACACTTATACCCGAACCTCCGCCAGAGGAAGTTATACGCACTATAGGTATAGATGGTACGCACGGTTTATGGATTGGCGACCCTTGCAACGGCTTAACCATAATGGCGCTATTTGCAGGTTTTATACTTATATTACCTGGTAAGTGGAAACGTAAAATAATATACACTACGGTAGGTGTGTTTATATTGCACGTGGCTAATATACTACGTGTAGCGGGCTTATGTTTAGTATTAAAACACTATCCTAATTCATTAGAATTTAATCACACTTACAGTTTTACCTTGGTGGTATATAGTATTGTATTTGGCTTGTGGTTATATTGGATTAATACATCAATACCCACTCCCAAAAAATAATTTTAGCAAATTAAATACATAAAAGTAGTGAAGAACTAGCTAATTTATACTAAAAAAACACACTGCTAATACTCTTGTATAAAATTATTAATTAGTAATTGCCCGTGTTCGCTTAATACGGATTCGGGGTGAAACTGCACTCCCACTATAGGTAGTATGTTGTGTTGTAGTGCCATAATAGCACCGTCGGTAAGGCTTATGGCTGTTGGGCTTAGGCAGTTTACCTCATCAATATTTACTGCCCACGAATGGTAACGCCCTACATTATAGGGTGTAGGTATGTTGGCAAATAATTTACAATTAACCGCCGTAATCTGCATAGCATGCCCTTCGCCGTGTACCACTTGCGCTAAGTTATACAACGTACCACCAAAATACTGTGCCAATGCTTGATGCCCCAAACAAATGCCCAGTATAGGTTTTTGGGTGTGGTATAGGTCTATTACTTTTAATAATTGCCCTGCCTCGCTAGGTAAACCAGCCCCAGGCGAAAGTATTATTTTGTGGCAAGTAGCTAACAAATCATAATCTATAGCATCGTTGCGCATTATGTGTACGGTTACGTTAGCGTGGTTACTAATGTAATGGTGTAACAAATGTGTAAATGAATCGTAACTATCTATAAGAGCTATGTGTTGCATGGGTTAGTAAATATTAATTGGTTTCTCGCAGTGTTGCGCAGATTAAAAGCGCGGTGTTTCGCTGAGTTGCTTTGCTATTGGGGATTTTCAAACTACTTTTTAATCTTTCCGTTATACAATTTTAGAAAAATTAAAAAAGTAGGTAGTAGCATCAATAACTGTATTACTAATACAATTGTAAATGGATTTTGCTCTGTAAATACAACAGCAAAACTGATAAAAGTTACAGGAAAAGTAAGCAGCCAAATAAAAAAAAACAGGTCGCTAAAAGCATTGTTATCCATATTAAACAGAGCAACAGTACCTAACAAAACG
>JBEBIC010000377.1:0-2017 GCA_040080595.1 Bacteroidia bacterium
TTTTATTGTACTAATAAGTTACACCCTCGTATGTCGCTGTTATCAAAGCGTCCAAGTATTTCAAAGGTAGTATCAGTATGTAGTTTACCCAAATCTTGTGTGGCAATAAATGCGCACGAATACAAGTTAGCAAGGTCTATTATGTTTACTCCGCCCGATTTATTATGTGGTAGTAATTGCTTGTAATCGTTGGTATCTCTTATTAATACACGCATCCAAGGCGGACAACTATACACGCCATCTCCTTGCGAATAGGCCTGCGATAATAGTTCAGTCATAGAGTATTCGGAATGAATATGTGCTACTCCAAAACCTGTTTTAAGTTGGGCATGAAGTTCTTCTTTGGTGAGTTCTTTGCGCTTTCCTTTCATACCGCCAGTTTCCATTACTATAAGGTTGGTGGCATTGTGCAGTTGATACTCCTCAATAAAATCTAACAATGCGTACGATACCCCAATAAGTAGCGTTGGCGTGTTAGTGGCTATTAATTGTAGTAAGGTAGTGTGTAACTTTTGGTTCTCGTTTAAAAAATAACCACTCGTTTTATTTTGGCTTTCATTAATAAGTGAGTCCACCATATAAATAAGCGACGACCCCTCACGCTCTTGGTACGAGGGCAATAGCGCAAGTACTACATAGTTTTTTACATCGCCATAAAATAAATTAAAAGCTTTGTTAAAACTATTTTCGTACACGGTTAAGTTAGGTACGTAGTGCAAACTTTGCCCTGTACCTGTTGTCGAACTGCTGCTAAACGTAATTTGTGGTGTGCAATCATCAACCAAAATGCGGTGTGTTTTAAATAATTCTACAGGTAAAAAAGGTATTTGACTAATGTTAGCAATGCTTTTTACATCAATGTTTAAATACGCTAAATATTGCGCATACATCCTATTATGCTGGCTTTGGTACTCAAATACACGCATAGCAAGGGCTTCAAAACTATGTGGAGTAGTTGTTGAAAATATTTCTTGTTCCAGTTGATGTAATATATGCACTTGCGTTATTTATTTGTATAAATTTGAATTATGAAAACGACTTCAAAAATAGGAATATTATTATGCGCAGTAGTGTGCATTGTTAATGCGTGCAAAAAAAAAACTACCACTATACCTAACACGCCATCGCTTACGTTTGTATCGTTTACACAAAATGTAGATTCTGCCATTGTTAAATTTAATTTTACTGATGGCGATGGCGATATAGGTTTTGATGCTAAAGATACTAACAGCCCATACACCGTTAAGGAAGGGCATTACTACAATTTTTTTGTAACCTATTACGAAAAACACAACGGACAATTTAAAGCCATACCACTAAAACCACCGTTGCACGTACGTTTGCCACGCATTGTTACCGACAGTAAAGATAAAACTATAGAGGGCGAACTATACGTTGCCTTGCCAGCGCCATATTACAGCCCATTGCTAAACAAAGGCGACACCATAAAATTTGATTATTACCTCGAAGACCGTGCGCTTAACAAAAGCCAAGTGGCTACAAGTGGCGATATTATTACAAAGTATTAATTTAGGAATGAATACTATTTTTAATAAAAAAAAGTTTTGCTTGGTAATTTGTTTTTTGTTTAGTTCACTGCATATTTCTTGGGCACAAAAAAATATAAATGAATACTACTCTATTGATAAAAAAGCGTTATCAATGCCTGATTCTTGTAGCAAAACAAGTCAAGGTATTGCAAATTATATTAGCGCTAATTTTACTACTGATAAAGATAAAATAAGAGCTGCCTTTGTGTGGATTGGTAATAATATTCAGTATGATGTTGATTATATGTTTGCTTTAAATTTTTACGAAAAAAAAGAAGATAAAATAGCTAAGCCATTAAAAACTAGAAAAGGTATTTGTGAAAATTATGCTGAATTATTTAACGATATCTGTAACAAATCCAACATAAAATCAATAGTAATAAGTGGATATACAAAACAAAATGGATTTGTTGATTATTTACCTCATGCTTGGTGTGCCGTTTTTGTTGGTAATAAATGGGTAATAA
>JBEBIC010000378.1:0-2012 GCA_040080595.1 Bacteroidia bacterium
ACGTGCGCCAATGCTTGGGTTGCAAGCACGTCGCCTATTGCATAATAGCCTGGTATATTGGTTTGATAGTATTTATCTACCACTATTTTGCCTTTATCAGTAACAATGCCTACGTCTTCTAAACCAATGTTTTCAATATTAGCAATAACACCTACTGCGCTTAGTACTACTTCGGCTTCAATAATTTTTTCGCCGTTTTTAGTTTTGATTTTTACTTTACATAAATCGCCTGTAGTATCTACACTTTCAACTGATGATTCAGTCATAATTTCAATACCCGATTTTTTAAACGAACGCTCCAATTGCTTAGATACTTCTTCGTCTTCCAACGGAACTATTGCAGGTAAATATTCTACCACAGTAACTTTAGTACCAATAGCGTTATACACGTAAGCAAACTCAATGCCTATAGCACCTGAACCCACTACTACGATTGATTTTGGTTGTGTAGGTAAAGTCATTGCTTCGCGGTAACCAATTATTTTTTTACCGTCTTGTGGTAAGTTAGGTAACGAACGGCTACGTCCGCCAGTAGCTATCATTATGCTAGCTGCCGATACTTCTTTTTTAGTACCATCAGCAGCAGTTACTTCTACTTTTTTGCCTGCTTTTATCTTACCAAAACCTTCTATAACCTCAATTTTGTTTTTCTTCATCAAAAACTGAATGCCTTTGCTCATACCATCAGCCACATCGCGACTACGCTTAACCATAGCGCCAAAGTCCATACTCGATTCGCCTACATTAATACCATATTCTTTGGCGTGTTGTATGTATTCAAACACGCTTGCGCTTTTTATTAATGCTTTGGTAGGAATACAGCCCCAGTTAAGGCATACGCCACCAAGGTTTTCTTTTTCTATAATGGCTACTTTTAAGCCTAATTGCGATGCTCTAATTGCAGCTACATATCCACCTGGGCCGCTACCTAATACTATTAAATCGTAGTTCATTGTTGAGTTTTAAGTTTGATGTAAATTTTAAAATTATTAGTACAAAACTACTAAAATTATTGCGCTAACCAACCACCGTCCATAGGCATTGCAGTACCTGTTATTAACCGTGCATTGTTACTAGCTAAGTACACCGCCATTTGTCCTAAATCTTCCACGGTTACAAAATCTTTAATGGCGTGTTTTGCCAACATTATTTTTTCAATCACCTCTTTTTCGCTTATGCCGTGAGTTTTGGCTTGGTCGGCTATTTGTTTTTCTACTAATGGTGTTTTTACATAACCAGGGCAAATAGCGTTAGCGGTAATGCCGTAAGGCGCGCCCTCTAAACCTAATGTTTTGGTTAAGCCTACTAAACCGTGCTTTGCAGCTACGTACGCACTTTTAAATTCGCTTGCTACTAAGCCGTGGGCAGATGCTATCATTATTATACGTCCCCATTTATTGGCTTTCATAGTTGGCCACACGGCTTTACTTAAGTGAAATGCCGATGTTAAATTAATACCCAATATGGCATTCCATTTTTCTTCGGGAAATTCATCTATAGGCGCAACGTGCTGTATGCCTGCATTACACACCAATATATCGATGTTGCCAAATGTTTCTATACCTTGTTTAACCATGGCTTGTAGCTCAGTAGGTTGTAACATATTAGCCCCGTTAAATATGGTTTTTATGTTGTATTCTTTGGCAATGTTGGCGGCGATTTCGGCGCCATTAGGTTCTAAACCATTAAATATAATGTTGTAACCTGCCTTTGCAAATTCGGTGGCTATGCCTAAGCCTATACCGCTTGTACTTCCTGTAATGAGTGCTGTGTGCATTGTTTTATTTATTGTTGGTTATTTCTGTTTTTTTGTGCTAACGCTTATAATATTCAATATCATCAATCAATGACAAACTTATACGAGTCATATTTTTTCAATTCAATTGTATTGTTTGGTTTTTTTACGTTTTTAATAAATTGATCTTCTGAACTAAAATTAGAATAATAAATGATTTTACAGGGCGATGAGTAAAATTCACTTGGCATCTCAGTAATAGGGGTTAAATCATTTC
>JBEBIC010000379.1:0-2005 GCA_040080595.1 Bacteroidia bacterium
ATTCCCCTCCTGCGTTGGCTGTACTTCGGCAGGCTCAGCAACCAAGCCGAAGCCTGTTGTGTTATGTAATTCGTAATTGGATAGTAATATTGTTTTCATCGGCTTATTTTTTAGATAAGCAGCGAATTTACTATACTATACTGGTTTTTATTTCGTTAAATGATTAACGCTAGATATTAAATGATTAACGCTTTAATTTACTACTTTTAAGTATAAAAACGGGTTGATAAATTTAAAAACTCTTGTTTTTTTCGTGTAGCTATGGGTATTGTTTTGTTATTTGTTAATGTTACTTCGGCGCCTACTTTTATGTTATACTGCTGTATTTGCGTCATATTTATTAAATATGATTTATGTACACGATAAAAGTGCTTATCTTCTAACAAAAACTCCAATTCCTTAATGGTTTGCGATACGTATAGTTTGTTGCCATTTTTTAAATACACGTATGTAAAATTGCCATCGCTTTGTGCATATACAATATGTTCTATAAGTACTATATTTACTTCGTGCCCCACTTTTAGGGCTATTTTGGTGGCTATGTATTTTTCTTCTAGCGCACTGCGTAGCATAGGCACACCGTTTATATGAAAAAACTGATTAACACGTTGTACTGCCTGTGCTAGTTCTACACTATTTATGGGCTTTAGTATATAATCTAACGCTGCATATTTTATGGCTTTAAGGGCATACTCATCGTGCCCTGTTACAAATATTATTTTAAAGGGTACAGTGTCGTATAGGTTTAATAATTCAAATGAAGTGGTGCCGTTTATATCAATATCTAAAAAAACCAATTCGGGTAACGTTTCGTTTATTTTATGAAACGCCTCCGTTATATTTTGTGCAGTACCTACCACTTCTATTGTTGGGCAAGCATAACTTATTATACTTTGTAATGCTAGTGTAGCGTTAGCTTCATCATCTACTATAAATGCTTTTATTGAGTTTTGCGTTTGCATACTATTAAGTAATAGGAATAGTTAAACTTACTTTTGTGCCTTGTGTGTGGGTTGTGTACAAATCTACAATTTCATATTTAATAATTACATCGTGGTTTGTATTGTATAACGCAATACGTTCTTGCAGTATTTTGGCTGCGGTGGCAAGTCCACTCTTGTTGGTTGATGCACCTATGCCTGCACCATTATCTATTACGTTTATTTGTATGTAATTAGTGTTTAGTTGGCTAATGGCTATGGTAAGTTGCGCACCAGTAGTTACATGCGCAATACCGTGATGTATAGCATTTTCTACAATGGGTTGTAATAGCATAGTGGGTATGGGGGTATCAAGTAGTTTTTCATTAACCTCATTAGTAACGTCTAGTACAAATTTAAACTTATGTTGCGCTTCAGCTTGCGCTAGTTTTATGTATATTGCAAGTAGTTGTAGTTCATCATCAAGCGTTACGTACTCTTTGCGCGACGCAGCTAATATTAAGCGCATAAGCTGACCAAAATCGGCAATGTAATTACTTGCCTCATGCGTATTATTAGTGAGTACAAAGCTTTGTATGGATTTTAGAGAGTTAAATATAAAGTGAGGATTCATTTGGGTGAGCAATAGTTTTTGTTGCAGATCTAGCAAATTATTTTTTGCTATTAGTTGCGCTACTTGTACCTTGGCTATTTGTTTGACACGTACTCTGGGGTATATCCAGACGGCAGTTAGCGCAATAATAATAAACACCAATAGCAATATGTTGCGTGTTTGTGTTTGCTTACTTATTTGTAGTTGTTGCAATTGTATTTTATTTTCTTTGAGTTCTGTTGCGTATTTGGTTTCAAACTCTAACACTTTGTTATTGTATGTTTTTGAATTAAGGGAATCTTGTAATAAGTATAATTTTTCCATATAAAAATATGCATTTTTATAATCGCCTATTTTTTGATAAGTAGTCGCATACGAGTCATAAAAAGCAGCTTCGTCTATTACATTAAAACGACCTAGAAGTACATACGTTAAATAAGAAGAGTCTATGTATAATATAGCTTGGTCATAT
>JBEBIC010000380.1:0-1985 GCA_040080595.1 Bacteroidia bacterium
ATAGTACTCCCAATCCAGATTAGTGGCACTATTATTTTTGTTAAGTAAATTATGTTTTAGTAAAATCTCTTTGCTATGTTCAGCTATCTCTTTATCTATATATTTATAGTTAGGCGGTTCAAAACCTACCTTGTCTTTACGCCAGCATATAGCATTGGGTAACTGTGCGCTCATACTATTGCGCAGTATATATTTTGTCCAACCATTGTGTAGCTTAAACTCATCGGGCAACGAAAATATAAATTCTACTAACTTATAATTTAAAAATGGTAAGCGCACCTCACGGCTATGTGCCATAGAGTTACGGTCGGCGTAGTGTAATAAATTTTGCAAACCACCTTTCATTGTTGAGTGGTATAACGCTTGGTTTAAATCGGTTATAAAACCAGTATTGAACGGCGTGTTTTTGTATTCGTTAAGGTACTCGGCATTAAATTGTTTAAAATAATTAGGAGTTGTAAATTTATTTTTGATAATACGTAAGTTACTACGCAATTGCGGAAAGTAGGTGTGTAACTTAAAATTATTACCACAGTCAAACGCTTTATTATTTAATACCAAATAATGCGCTTGTTGTTGTGCCAAGGCTTGCTTATTAGTGCGCATTAACGAGCTATAGTAGTTGTAAAAATAATGGTTGTACCCGCCCAATAATTCGTCCGCACCTTGTCCGTCGAGTAGTACTGTTACGTTGTGTTGCTTGGCAAGTTTCATTACTTCCCACTGGGCTATTATACTAGTGCTACCAAAGGGTTGCTCTTGATGGTGATATACTTGGTTAAGCTGTGTGTTAAGTAATTGGGTAGTTAAAAACACTTCGTGCGATTGTACATTATTAGCTTCAACTACAGCAGCTATGTATTCGCCTTCGTCTTTACTAAAATTAGTAAAGCGTGCCGAAAATGTTTTTTGAATTTGATTTTCGGGTTTTAATTTATCTATTAATGTTACGATGCTTGATGAATCTAAACCTCCCGAAAGACTTGAACCCACAGCTACATCGGAGCGTAAGCGATGTTGTATGGAGGTTGAAAATAATTGGTGGAACGTATCGCTAGCCTCGCTTAATGTTATACTTTGATTACGGTTTTTTAAGTCAATATCCCAATACTGACGATGGTTGGTAATAACATTATTGCGCAGTGTAAAACAGTGGGCGTGTTGCAGTTGTTGTATATTAGCATAAAATGTTTCGGTAGGTTGCGCTGCATTATTTTGTGCGCCGTAACCCAAGTATAAAAACACCTGCGTTGGGTTAGGGGTTTTGGGTACGCCCACCGCCCAAAGAGCTTTCATTTCCGAAGCAAAATAAAACGAGTGTGCATTGTGGTGATAGTAAAATGGTTTTTCGCCAAATCTATCTCGAGCGCAAAATAAAGATTGTTCTTGCTTATCCCATATTACGAAAGCAAACATGCCTTCGAGGTCGTGCAGACAGGCTTCTTTTTTTAAATCGTACAATGCCATAAGCACCTCCGTATCCGACTGGGTACGAAACGTATAACCCTTGTGTAAGAGTTGTTGCTTTAGTTCTAGGTAGTTATATATTTCGCCATTAAACACTATGGTGTAGCGGTTTTGCAAGTAGTGCATAGGTTGGTCGGCAGTGCTTGCTAAATCTATTATAGACAGCCTACGATGCGCCAAGCCTACCTTTGCAGTTTCATCTATCCATTGTCCTTCGCCATCGGGGCCACGGTGTGCTATGGCATCAGTCATTAATTTTAACTTAGCTATACTTACGTTGTTGGGATTTAAAGTAATTATTCCTGCTATTCCGCACATGTTGTTGAAGTAATGTATTTAATTATTTTTGCTGGACAGCCCGCAATAACTACATTGCTAGGAAACGATTTGGTAACAACGCTATTAGCACCTACGGTAACATTATTGCCCAAGGTAACACCAGGCATTATAGATACCGAATTACCTAACCAACAATTATTACCAATAAAAACTGGTTTTGCAATGTATTTGTTTCTATC
>JBEBIC010000381.1:0-1961 GCA_040080595.1 Bacteroidia bacterium
AACTAATAGGCTTGATAATCCCCATGCTGTAATCTCAATTTTGTCTTTTGTTGTTTTTCCTATAAAAGCCCCCCCGAATATTGGAATGTAATGAAGCGTCTCTACAACATAACCAAATCCAGTAGCTAGATTATCTTTAAAAATAGGATTGTTTTTATTTGCATAAGCTGCTCCATAGCCTATATTTATAAAATTTCTTTTCCAAAATTCACGTTTGCTTTTTTCTTCAACAAGAATAAAATTATTTGAGTTGTTTAAGTAATTTGAATTTGTTTCTTGCAGGTAAGCTGATAATAGAAATTTACTGAATCTTTTATCTACAGATTTACCTACTCCAGACAATACTGTAAATCCAAATTGCTGTAAACTATCTCCTGTTGTAAACCCACTTTCGGTTTTAATCAAACGAGTTGGTTTTATAATAGTGTTAATGATTGAAAACTGAAATAGTTTCATTCCTATTTTAAAATTATAGTATTGTTTTCCCTTTATTAATTGTGTTTTATTTACTCCAAACTCGTTATTTATTATACGTAATGCAACCGTGTCTAATTTCTTAATTTCAGTAGTGAATAAGTAAGACGAACGTTTCTCAAAAAAATTAGGCTGTTTAAATTCTTGAGCCTTAATTTTCAATCCGTATAAACTAAATATAGTTACTAATAGAAATACACTTGTTCGTGCGGTATTATTAAAATGTATAGTTGCCATTTTTATCAATAGTAATAGTTAGTGCTTTGTTGTCTTTTTCAAACGCATCGTAGCCCACTTTTAGGTTGTCCCAAAAGCGAAGCAAAGGTGCATTATCTTTAAAAGCAATGTTATGTTTTTTTATGTTTTGGTCAGTTAGTTTAAACGGAAAAATATAAACAGGTATATGTTGCTCATTATTTTGATGTGCTGTAGTAGCCAATACATATAGTTCCTGTATTTTATCGTTAGTCATAGGCAAACAGCCAATAGTAACGCATTCGCCGTGTATAAATATATCGCCACCTAGGTTAGTTGCGGTGCTTTTTTTAATATCGGCTTTGTTAGGATAATTTATACCTAACGATAAGTAATAACTACTAGCTGGGTTAAACGTAGCTATGTGGTAAAACCCTTCGGGCACTTGCCCATCGCCCTGCTTGCGCTTAGGCCCTAGTGTACCCGAGCTTGCACAAATGTTGTAAGTGCTTATTTTTTTGTAGTTCGCATCGCTTTTGTTTTTAGCATACAGCAGGAGTTGTTGTTCTTCTTTATAGGCTACCAACAGTATGTTTAGTGTATTAAAATTAATGTGCTCCGCTTGTAATTTTTGTTTTAAATCATCGGCTTTTTGTGCGTAGGCAATACGTACACGTTCGTACTTTTTTTGTTGTGTAATAAAATCATC
Source organism: Bacteroidia bacterium (assembly GCA_040080595.1). Taxonomy (GTDB): domain Bacteria; phylum Bacteroidota; class Bacteroidia; order UBA4408; family UBA4408; genus JACMRI01. The sequence continues at coordinate 1,379 of JBEBIC010000381.1, forward strand.
AGTAGCAACAAATGCCGCAAGTAAAAATAAGGTAGTGAGTAAGAGTATTGATTTCATTGGGGAGAGCTTATGTTTAATTTTAATTAGCTTTTTGACCACTTTAAAGTTATCCAAATACCACTTAATATACCAAGTCCAAATGAAATTGATGTTAAGCCGAAAATGTTCAGTGTTTGAAAACTTATTAAGGTACCGAAAAACATACTCAATCCAATCAGAATAAAGAAAAAAGCGCCAAAATAAAAGAGAGATATAGGGCGTTTATTTGTTAACGGATTATCGTTCCATGTTGGTTTAATGATTTCTTTTTTTAAAAATATAGAGTTGAATTTTAAAATTAATGGTACGGCAGCACATCCAAAAACGAATGGGGTCAAAGCAACAATAAAACTTTGTTCACCAACATTTCTTATTGGAACGAGTAAACTTATCAAAGCCAAAATAGCGATAATAAGAGCTTTAATTTTTCCTGTTTTGTTACAAGTGTTCATGTTTTCGGTGTCATTTTTAAATGATACAAAAGCGGTATATTATTTTGTGTTATAGGCTTTAACCTCTTCATTTGTTATACAAGGATTCCAAG
>JBEBIC010000382.1:0-1963 GCA_040080595.1 Bacteroidia bacterium
GTAGGAGTTGTGGTAGTAGTAGGAGTTGTGGGGGTAGTGCTTATGGGGGTGGTAGTTTCTTTTTCTTTTTTACACGCAATTACTACACTGCTTAATAAAGCAAGGGCAACTATTTTAGTTGAAATAAATTTCATGTTACTTATTTATTAAAATATACAAACCAAAATCAATAGTGGGTAAGGTGCTAAATTTGCTCGAAATATTATATACCCCATAGCCCGTGCCTAGCTTAGCACATATACTTTCGTACGTACCTTCTATACCAAAATTTACACTACTGTTTACAGTACCTTTGTTACTTGCTCCCAATTGCCAGTACGATGCACTTACACCAGTATATAACACACGATTTAGCTTGTACACGCCTGTAAATCCTACTGATAAAAACCCTAACTCGCCTTGTATAAACACGGGTAAAGCTGTAAATTCAAGCCCTATGCGTTGGTCTATTTGGCGGTACGAAAACCCTAAACCACTCGTTGGCGACATATTAAAACCTACGGCTTTGTACGACGGAAATTGAGGTGCGCTTTTTTTATGTATTTTAACTTTATTAGCCGAATAGCCCACATCGCTTGTATCTCGGGTGTTTTGTGCAAATGCAAGAGTTGTAAATACCAAAAAAACGGCCGTAAGTGTAGTTTTAATTAATTGGTTTGCCATAATATAAATGGGGTTTAAAAATTAGTAGTAGTTAAATATACGCTTTATAATGTTAATTATGCTTATTTACTTGGAATATAACGTGATACATCAACACCAAATTTCACCAAAAAATCAACTCCCTCGTCGCTTTTTAAGCCCTTGTAATTGGCATACGAATTTAAATATATAACACGTTTGATACCTGTAGTAAATATTACACGAGCGCACGAAATGCAGGGCGATAGCGTAACATAAAGTGTTGAACCACTTATTTCTACATTGTTTTTAGATGCGTATAATATTGCGTTTTGCTCAGCGTGCAATGCCAACGAACAACTCCCCTTACTATCGCGGGGGCAGCCCTCTATGGGCCATTGCTCATCGCAATTGTGTGTGCCTGCAGGCGGACCATTATAGCCCAATGATATTACTCTAGAGTCTTTGGTAAGTACTGCGCCTACTTGGGCTTTTACGCAATGCGAGCGCAAGGCAAGGCTGGTAGCTAAGTCCATGTATATATCGTCGAACGATGGTTTTTTCATTATATTTTGTTTTTTTAATTTTTTTTAATAATGGGTGAGTAAAGGCACTGCTTTGTGTTTAAGGCAAAGTGCTAGTTTATACAAATAGATAACATCAATAATTATTACATTGTAAATATAGGTAAGTAGTAAAAACAATGTGCTTTTATAGTTTTGTGCCTGTGTATGTAATCTCGTCTTGGTTACTTGAGGTAGAATTGTTTGTAATTTCGCGCTCTGTATAATTAATAGTTAAAACATTATTAAGGAGCGTACCACTAGCGTTTGTTAATGAATATTGACGTGAAGTTGTAGTAGTTGTTCCGCCATTTGTTGAGTAAGATTGTGTTGTTTGGAGTGTTTGGTCTGGAATAACTAATGTTGTACCATTAATAGTTCCTGACCATTGGTTAAAATAAAATTTATTAGGAATAGAATTGGATAAATAAATTGAATAGTAATCGTTTGTAGAGCTGCTTGTACTCATAAATACATTACCATTACTAATATTTGTATTTACCACTTTAGTTGTACCTATAAATGCGATAGTAGTAGCACCACTACTACCACCGCCAACTTGCACAGTAGCAAATGTAATATCACGTTTTTTTTCGCCACGTGCGTACGAAGTTAATTTTACTACATAAGTACCTGCTGTGGTATAGCTTTTTTGCGGGTCGTTTTCGGTGGCGGTGGTGCCATCTCCAAAATCCCACTCGCACGATTTTTGATGGGTTGATGTATTGGTAAAATTTATTTTTTCGCCCAAGCCCACTGCATTTTTACTCATAGTAAAC
>JBEBIC010000109.1:0-9000 GCA_040080595.1 Bacteroidia bacterium
AAAGCCGACCTTGACGCTAAAAATAAATTAGCCGAAGATGCTAAAAACCAAGCTAACGAAGCTAATGCCAAGGCAAAAGCAGATGCTGAAGCGAAGATAAAAGCAGATGCTGAAGCAAAACAAAAATTAGAGAATGAATCAAAATCTAAAGCTCAATTAGCTGCTGATGCGGCTAAAGCAAAGGCAGATGCTGAAGCAAAACAAAAAGCCGATGCCTTAGCGAAAAACAAAATTGATGCTGATGCTAAAGCACAATTATTAGCTGATGCCGCCAAAGCGAAAGCAGATGCTGAAGCGAAAGCTAAGGCAGAAACTGATGCTAAAAACAACAGTAGTAAAACTGCGGCAGAAAAGGCGTTGGCTGACGCAAAAGCATTAGCTGATGCGAAAGCGCAAAAGAAATTAGAAAATGATGCTAAACTAAAAGCAGCACAAGTAGCCAAGGCTTTAGCGGAAGAAGAAATGCGTAAAGAAAATTTGCGTAAAGCTAAATTAGCTGCAGAAATAGCCGCAAACAAAAATGTAATCGCACCTAAAAAAACGGAAGCGTCAGGCATTAAAATTTCAACAGAAAATAAAGCAGCTAACGACGAATTATTTAAACAAAAAGTAACCCAAGCCAATGCTGATTTTATAGACAAAAACTACTTAAAAGCAAAAGTAGAATACGTAGAAGCTAAGGAACTAAAACCAAGTGCGGTATATTTAACTTTTAACATTGTAGAGTGTAATAGATTATTAGCCTTACAACAAAATGGAGGTGCTACTAAAATAGCTAAAACCACCGTAAATACTGATAATACTGACGAATTATTTAACACAAAAGTAAACCAAGGAAATACTGATTTTAGCGCAAAAGAATACGCAAAAGCCAAAGAAAATTATATTGAGGCAAAACAATTAAAACCAAGTGCAATAGCCCTTTCGAGCAAAATAAATGAGTGTAATAAATTGATAGCGCAACAAGCTAATCAAGCTGCATTTAAGCCTGCACAAGTAGCACTAGAAAATAGTGCCGAAAACAATGCTTTAGTAACAAAATATGGCGAGGGAGTACATACCGAAAACATAGACGAACCCAACAAAAAAACATTACAAGTAATAGTTGTAAAAAACAACAGGGCTATCGAATACAAAAAAATAATGTATAAGTACGGCACATACTATTTTAAAAATGGCGTATCAATAGCGAGTGATGTATTTGCAAAAGAAACAGGAAAATAAACAACCAAAGTAGTGTACCTTAGTACTAGCATTTAAGTACAAAAAAAATAGACCAATGAATAATTTTATAAAACATATATCTATACTTATTATCACACTTATTATTGTGTGTATAGCCCACGTTGCACAAGCTACACACAACCGTGCGGGCGAAATTATAATAGTACCTGCTGATACTTCTTGTCTTACATTTAAAGTATATGTAAAAACATACACCAAAGAATCGTCATCAGCCGATAGGGCAGAATTTGAAATACTGTGGGGCGATGGAAATACAAGTAAAGTTGTACGTGTAAATGGGCCTATTGTAGGTGGCGAGCATCAAGGGGAATCGTTAGGTGGCGATATTAAATATAATTTATACGAGGGTACACACACCTACATAAGTGCAGCAGGTTGCTTTGTAGTGAGTATTGAAGATCCTAATAGAAATGAAAATATTTTAAACATGGATAACTCGGTTAATGTGCCGTTGTTTCTACAATCTAAAATATGTATAAATAGTTTTACAGGTTGTAACTCAAGTCCTACGCTTACTAACCCGCCCATTGGCACGGCTTGCCTCAACAAAAAATATGAACATAACCCAGGTGCAGTTGATCCTGATGGAGATAGTTTAACGTATGAGCTTACCACATCGCTTACTACTGGAGGTGTACCCGTACCAGGCTACTCGTACCCTCAAGGTATGTTTATTGATGCAAATACAGGTACAGTTACTTGGCCACAAGCAGGTTTAAAAAGTGGAGCATCATTGCAAGGCGAATTTAATTTCGCCATAAAAATATCGGAGTGGCGACGTGGCAATAAACCATTTAAAGTAGGAGAAGTAATTAGAGATATGCAAGTGCTCGTAAAAGCCTGTACCAACAACCCTCCCGTAGTAAAACAAATAAATGATACCTGTGTAATTGCAGGTACTCCGCTTAATATAAACATAAATATAAGCGACCCTGACATTAGCGACAAATTGCGTTTATCAGCCACTGGACAACCGTTTGAATTTACAACTACGCAAGGCAAAGCAAGTGTACAAACTGCACCATTTACAGGTTATTTTAACAACCCAAGTAATGTTGGTTTTAGTTGGAATACATCGTGTTTTCATGTACGTACTGCACCGTATAGTGTATATTTAAAATTAGCCGATAGCGATTTTGATACCTTGTATGATTACAGTACCTTTAATATAAAAGTAATATGCCCTGCAGTTACAGGTTTAACGGTAGTTGCGCTAGGTACAAGTATGAATTTGAGTTGGAATACTGCTTTTTGTACTGAAGTAAATAAATACCTCGTTTACCGTAAAGAAGTGTGTGATAATAACACGCCAACCGCCTGCGAAACAGGCATGCCAAGTGCGTGGGGCTACACACTTATTGGGACTACAAGTGGTTATGCCAACACCACGTTTGTAGATAACAACAATGGTGCGGGTTTAAATACGGGCACAACGTATTCGTACCGTATAGTAGCGCAACTAGCTAATAGCGCACAAAGCATAGTAAGTATAAATAAATGTGCGGAGCTGAAACGCGATGTACCCGTAATGCTTAATGTGGACATTACATCAACCAATGCTACTACAGGAAGTATATACGTACGTTGGACAAAACCTTTGGCAAGCCCTATAAACCTAGATACTTTGCAATATCCTGGGCCTTATACATTTGAACTATTGTATAGCCCAAGTCTTGATGGTAGTGCGGCAAGTACGGTAGTTAAAACTGTTACCTCGCCTTATTTTGCTACATTAAACGATACTACATTTACGCACACTAACGTAAATACAAGCAATGGCACGGCTAATTATAATATTGTGTTTTATGCTAATGGTATAAAAGTGGGTAACAAAAAAGCATCGTCGGTACAATTAAGCGCAGTTACTAATGATAAGCGTGTTACACTATCGTGGACTGCATTAGTACCTTGGGATAATTATAAATACCGCATATTTATAAAAAATAACCTTACCACGTTGTATGATTTAATAGACTCTACTACTGCCACAACCATTGATGTAAAAGGATTGCAGAACAATGTTAATTATTGTTTTTATGTAGAAGCCGTGGGGCAATATAGTACGCTTACTATTTATCATCCACTACTAAATAAATCGCAAGAGCTGTGTGCAATTCCTACTGATAAAACTGCGCCATGCCCACCAACAGTAAACATAAAGGCATTGTGCGATACTTCGCAAAACAACATTACTTGGAACGATGCACGAGATTTGGGTTGTGGCTACGATGTAGTTAAATACACGTTGTACAACGTAATGAACGACACTGTAAATTTTGTTCCATTAGATTCGGTAATAGGTACGGTAACTAATTATTTGCACACAAACCTAACGCAATCGTTAGCGGGTTGTTATTACATAATAGCTACTGATAGTGCTGGAAACCGAAGCGTAGCAAGCGATACAGTATGTGTAGAAAACTGCCCGTTGTTTGAACTACCCAACATTTTTACCCCTAATACTGATGGTACTAATGATATATTTAAAGCCATAAAAAATAAATATATACAAGAAATAAACCTACAAATATTTGACCGTTGGGGTGCACTTATGTTTAGCAGTACTACGCCTAACTTTACGTGGGACGGCACTAATTATTTAACCAAACGCAAGTGTACCGATGGAGTGTATTACTACGTATGCAGCGTTACGCCGTATTCGGTATATAAGAAAAACTCATTTAAAGTAAGTGGCTTTTTACACTTAATGCAATAATCTAGATATTAATTACGAATTAAAAATTACGAATTACGTTTCAAATCAGTTATTTAAAAACACAAAATAGTACAACAAATAATTTCAATTTTTTACTCCTCCCTTTTATAATTAATTTTACATTTTCAAAAAATTAACACCATTTAATACAATGTTATTACACCAACACCTCAACGTAAGTTTTCCTGTTATAATGGCGCCTATGTTTTTAGTAACCAATGAAGCCATGCTTACCCAAGGTATGGAAGCAGGCATTATGGCTACGTTTCCAAGTCTTAATTATAGAGAAGATGCTAAGCTAGATGCTGTACTAAAAAACTTAAATATACACCTTGCACAACCTAACAATAAAGGAAATTATGGTGTGAATTTAATAGTACAAAAATCAAATCCTTATTACGAAAAGCACCTTAAAGTATGTGTAGCTAATAAAGTTCCTTTTTACATAACATCGTTGGGTAACCCTAAAGAAGTAATAGCGCAAGCACATAGTTATGGCGCTAAAGTATATTGCGATGTTGTAAATGTAGAATTTGCACAAAAATGCGTGGACTTAGGTTGTGATGGTTTAATAGCTGTGGGAGTAGGTGCTGGCGGGCATGCGGGCAATAATCCGTTGCAAGTATTAATACCTGCATTGCGCCACAAATTCCCTAACACGCCTATAGTAGCCGCTGGTGGTATTGCTAATGGCGAAACACTACTAAGTATGCTTGTACTTGGCGCAAGTGGCGCAAGCATAGGCACACGCTTTATAGCCTGTACCGAAAGTGGTGTAAACGATGCCTACAAACAAGCTGTAGTTACTGCCCACATGGACGATATAGTAATGACCAGCAAACTATCGGGCACGCCCTGTACCATAATAAATACGGACGATGCCAAAGCAATGGGTTACGAACAAGGCATGATAGAAAAATGGATGAGCAACCACCCTCGTACCAAAAAATGGTTTAAAACATTGGTGCAATTACGTGGGTTTAAACGCTTAGAAGACTCCGTAACACCCAACAATTACAAAAAACTATGGTGTGCAGGAAAATCGGTAGAACTCATAAGTAGCATAACTCCTATAGCAACTATTGTGGCTACACTTAAAACAGAATTTGCACAAGCACAACAACAAACAGCTCAAATAAAATTATAATTTACCCAATAGCAATGATAAAAAAAACTACACTAGCCCTTGCCTTAGCAGCTACAACGCTTGCTACTACCAGTTGTTTAAAAGTACCCGTAACAGGGCGCCGACAAGTAAACTTATTGCCAGAATCAATATTAGGAGGAATGGCAAAAACACAATACCAACAATTTTTAAGTACCAATGCGCCTATGCAAGCCAGCGATAATAACGTAGCAATGGTGCGCCGTGCAGGCGATAAAATAGCAAAGGCAGTGGCATTGTATTTAAAACAAACGCATCAGTCTAAACGTATTGAAGGGTTTAAATGGGAATTTAACGTAGTAAACGACAATACAGTAAACGCTTGGTGCATGCCAGGTGGCAAAGTAGTAGTATATACTGGCTTATTGCCCGTTACACAAACCGAAGGCGCATTAGCCATAGTTATGGGCCACGAAATAGCCCACGCTATAGCACGCCATGGCAACGAACGTATGAGCCAAGGTTTGGCGGTACAAGCTGCAGGCATTGGTGCACAGGTGTTTTTGGCTACTAAGGGAACTTCAGCACAAGGAGTACAATTGTTTAACCAAGCATTTGGTGTAACCTCACAACTAGGCATACTTAAATACTCACGCATGCACGAAAGCGAAGCTGATAAAATGGGATTAATATTTGCCGCTATGGCAGGCTATAACCCTGAAGAAGCTATAGCATTTTGGCAACGTATGGGCGCACAAGGCGGAGGTAAACCACCCGAAATACTAAGTACCCACCCAAGCGATGAAACTCGTATAAAAGACCTTAAAGCATTTATGCCAAGAGCTAAGAGTTATTATAAGCCTATGGCTAACTAAAAATATTTCAAACAACCTCCATTCTACAACCACAAACCCCATGCAACCAACTATTCTTATTATTGATTTCGGTTCTCAATATACACAACTTATAGCACGACGTGTGCGTGAGTTAAACGTGTATTGTGAGATTCATCCATGTACTAATATGCCCGCCATTAGTGCTAATGTAAAGGGAGTAATACTATCGGGTAGTCCGTTTAGTGTGCATCAAAAAGATGCGCCAAAGCCTAATCTTAGCCACATTATAGGCAACTTGCCTATACTTGCGGTATGTTATGGTGCGCAGTTATTAGCACAAACAAATGGAGGTGTGGTAGAGCGCAGCAAAATACGTGAGTATGGACGTGCCGCCATTAAAACCATAAGTAAAGATGCGGTGTTGTTTAAGGGTGTAAAACCTGCATCGCAAGTATGGATGAGCCACGGCGATACTATTACCAAATTACCCAAAGGCTTTGAGATATGCGCTAGCACTACTGATGTAGCTGTAGCTGCGTATCAAAACACCGAAAAAAACATATATGCAGTGCAGTTTCACCCTGAGGTTACGCACAGTACCGATGGCAATAAAATGTTATTGAATTTTATAAAAAATGTATGTAAAGTAAAACAAACTTGGACAAGCGAAAACTTTGCTGATGCAACAATAGCAAGCCTTAAAGCACAATTGGGTAACGATAAAGTTATACTTGCGCTTTCGGGCGGTGTAGATAGTAGCGTTGCGGGTTTATTGCTACACAAAGCCATAGGTAAAAACTTACATTGCATATTTGTAGATAATGGTTTGCTCCGCAAGGACGAGTACAAAAGCGTGTTAGCATCATACAAAAACTTAGGCTTAAATGTAAAAGGAGTTGATGCTAAGGAAATATTTTACACCGCATTAAAAGGAAAGTCAGACCCTGAAACCAAACGCAAGATTATTGGTAAAAAGTTTATTGATATTTTTGATGTAGAATCGAAAAAAATAAAAGATGCCAAGTGGTTAGGGCAAGGCACTATATACCCCGACATAATAGAATCGATGAGTGTAAACGGTGGACTTTCGGCAACTATAAAATCGCACCACAACGTAGGTGGTTTACCTGCCAAAATGAAACTAAAAGTAGTAGAGCCACTCAAAACATTGTTTAAAGACGAAGTGCGCCGTGTAGGGCGTGTATTGGGCTTGCCCGAAAATATATTAGGGCGTCATCCGTTCCCAGGACCAGGATTAGCTATACGTATATTGGGCGACATTACACCCGAAAAAGTAGCTATATTACAAGAGGCCGATGCGCTATTTATTAATGCCTTGCGAGCATACAATTTGTACGATACTGTGTGGCAAGCAGGAGTAATATTATTACCTGTAAAAAGTGTAGGTGTAATGGGAGATGAACGCACGTACGAAAACTGTGTAGCCATACGTGCAGTATCATCTATTGATGGTATGACGGCAGATTGGGTACACTTACCTTACGAGTTTTTAGGTCATGTAAGCAACGAAATCATCAACAAAGTAAAAGGAATAAATAGAGTAGTATATGACATAAGCTCTAAGCCGCCTGCTACTATTGAGTGGGAATAAACTCTCAATTACGAATTACGTTAGCAAATATTTAAAATCTAATTTAAAATCAACAACACACATTAAACACAATTATGGAATTAGTACAAACCAACATTGATGCGTTAAACGCAACCGTTAAAATAACACTTACTGAGGCCGATTATAAACCTCAAGTAGAAAAAGCATTAAAATTAGCCGCCACCAAAGTAACTATGCCAGGCTTTAGAGCTGGAATGGTACCTATGGGTATGGTTAAAAAAACGTATGGTAAATCTATATTATTAGAGGAGTTAAACAAGGCTATAAACAAAGGCTTAGCCAACTACTTGGTACAAAATAAATTGGAAGTATTGGGCCAACCATTACCTAAAATTAACGATGTAGTAGATATAGAAAAAGGAGGCGACCTAGTGTTTAATTATGAAATGGGTATAGCACCCAAAATTGAACTAAACTTTGCTAACGCAAGTACTATTAATTATTATAAAATAAAATTAAACGACGACTTATTAAACAAGTATAAAAACGATATTACACGTCGTAATGGTTCGTACGAAACGCCACAAACAGTAGGCGCTACCGACCTTATATACATAGATTTGGTAGAGCTTGATGCGACTGGCGAAATATTGGCAGGAGGTATATTCCGTCAATCTACATTGGCTATTGATATGATAAAAAGCGAAAGTTTTAAAAACGATTTAATAGGCAAAGCGCAAGGCGATATAGTAGTGGTAAATGCCAAAGACTTATCATCGAGCTCAGTAGATTTAGCAAGTATTCTTAGTATGGATAAAGCCAGTGCCGAACAAGTTAAGAGTAATTTTAATATTAAAGTAGGTACAATAAGCCGTGTAGTACCAGCGGTTATAGGGCAAGAGTTTTATACCAAAATGTATGGCGAAGGTGTAGTAAATAGCGATGCCGAATTTAATGCAAAAATAAGCGAAGAAATTACTGCAATATTTGCTAACGATAGCGACCGCAGACTGCGCTACGAAATACAAATACAATTATTGCAAGATATTAACCCTGCATTGCCCGATACGTTTTTGAAACGTTGGATAAAAGAAAGTAATCAAAATCCGCTTACGCAAGAACAAATAGATAGCGAATATCCTAACTATGCTAAGGCATTAAAAGTGCAGATTATTGAAAGTAAAATAATGAACGAATACAAACTAGGTATAGACCATGCAGAGGTTGTGAACGCTACAAAACAAATGTTGATAGACCAATATTTTAAAAACTCAATAGATACTATTGAAGAAAGTTTCTTGGTAGAAACGGCTAATAAAATATTGCAAAAAGAAGAAGAATACCGCCGAGTTTCGGACATGGTATTGGACCGTAAAATAGTAGCGTTATACAAAGAGAAATTTAACTTAACCACCATAGAATTATCCTACGATGATTTTGTTAAAAAAATGAATGAAGCATAAATAGTAAATACAATTAAAAATAAAACAGGCTTGGTAATTTAGTTACCAAGCCTGTTTTATTT
>JBEBIC010000383.1:0-1952 GCA_040080595.1 Bacteroidia bacterium
CATTTTGATGTTTTATTTTATTTTGGTTAAAAATAACCTTTTTTAAATAAATAATTACAATTATTTATAGCACTGTGTTTTGTAAGCTTAAACGTTTGATATTAAACGTAATTTATTTAGTAGAATATGCTTTTAACAACGCATTGGTATTTTGTTGTACTTTATGTTTTAAAAACGGAGTCCAACCCAACACATAACCAGCAAAACCAAGTGCTTGGCGCGACCATAACCAAAAATTAAAACTATCTCTATGTTTTATTATTTTACCATTTTTAAATTCAAATTGGGCACTTACACGGTTAGTAACCCTGCGCCCCGTTTTGCTAAATAAGTAGTGGGCAGTCCAATTGGCGCTACCTGTGCTATCGTTGGCAGTTACACAATCAAAGGTTACTTTAAGTTGTGTTTTGTCGCTGGCGGTAAGCATTCGCCACATATTTTTAGCATCATTGCCATGCAATACACCAAAGGCGGGGTCTTCAAAGGTTATGCTATCATCATAGCAAGCTACCATAGCTTCGCCATTGAGTTGTGAAAATGCTGTGTAAAATTGGTGTATTAATGCTTCGTTGGTAGTATTCATTGTTTGGGCTTTAATGCTAATGTTGTGGGTGAATAATAAAATAATGAGTGCTAATAGTTGTTTCATAATGTAGTGGCGTAATAAAAATGTGGCGCAAATAGTTGTTCCAAATCTACTTCGTTTTTAAACAAGCCATACACTGTAGCCCCACTACCACTCATGGCTGCATATACTGCGCCTTGCGTGTATAGTTGTGTTTTAATAGCGTTAAGTACTGGGTGCGCTGCAAATATAGCGGCTTCAAAATCATTACTAATACTATGTTTCCATTGCTCCACAGGTTGTTGTATTAATGTAGTTAGTGGCATTACCGATGGCTTAGGACTAACGCCTGCGTAAGCTTGCGCCGTACTTACGTGTATATTGGGTTTTACTAATACTAAATAGTACCCGCTTAAATTAAGCGCAATAGGCATAAGTACTTCGCCACGCTGTGTAGCGTAAGCGGGCGTATTTGCTATAAAAAATGCGCAGTCGCTACCCAATTGTTGTGCGTAATTATGTAACTGTACTGGAGTTAATTGCAACGCATATAACTGATTGAGTAAGCGTATAAAAAAAGCACAATCGGCACTACCGCCACCCAAACCTGCGCCCATAGGTATGGCCTTGTGCAAGTGTACGTGCAAACCTTGCAACTGCGGATAGTCTTTTTGTAGTAAATAATAGGCTTTTGTAATAAGATTATCGTTGCTATTGCCCACTATTTCAAAACCAGTAGTAACTAACGAAATACTTTGGTTAGTTACCGCATCGTTTTGTAAAGGTGTAACAACCGCTTCCAGTGCTTCTTGTAGCGGTATGGGGTAAAATACGGACTCTATATTATGGTAGCCATCGTTGCGTTTTTCAACTATGTGTAAACCAATATTTATTTTAGCATTAGGAAATACAAGCATTGCGTGTGTTATAAATAGTTGTGTAAATTTATTGAATTAATTAGTACACTAACAACTGTTCATACTTATATTTTAACTATGAATATTTGTAGCTAAAATAGGTTCATTTTTGCACATGAAAAGAATACCACTTTTACTATGCAAATAAAAACAAAAGCCATTGTGCTACGCTGTACCAATTACGGCGACAATAAACTTATTACACGCCTCTTTACCGAAGAGCAAGGCGTGCAATCGTTTATTAGTACTAAGAGCGCACGTAGCAAAAACAAATACACGCCACTGCTACAGCCCCTTTCGTTGTTGGTAATAGACTATAAGCAAGTACCCAACAAACACTTACACTCGTTTAGCGATGTTACTATGCTACACCCTTATACAAGTGTACATAGCAATATGGTAAAGCTATGTATAGCCCAGTTTATAAGCGAACTATTGCACAAATCGTTAAGCGAAAACGAACATTATGC
>JBEBIC010000384.1:0-1943 GCA_040080595.1 Bacteroidia bacterium
GTTGATACACACGTTGCTTGCGCTCTTCATCGGTATTAAAAATATGGTGCACACGCATAGGTTCCATAAGTGCTTCGCCAATAGTAAGGCGTGGGTTAAGCGACGAGTAAGGGTCTTGAAATATTATTTGAATATCTTTGCGTATGGCCTGTAATGCTTTAGCATCAAGGCTTGCAATATCTTTACCTTCAAAGAGTATTTGCCCTGCAGTGGGTTGTATTAATTTTAATATGGCTCTGCCCAATGTAGTTTTACCGCAGCCTGATTCACCTACTAAGCCCAATGTTTCGCCAGGGAAAACATCAAACGAAACATCTTTTACGGCAGTATATTTTGCGGTGGGTTTGCCTAATATATTGCGCTTGGTAATGTATTCTACTTTTAAATTTTTAACTTGCAATAGTGGTTCTTGCGTGTATAACTGCGCTACTTGTGCATTGTGTTCAGCTTCGTTTATTTGCAAACGCCCTAGCACCGCATTAATGTTGGTTTCTTTTTCTATAATTACACCATTGGCGTCTATTTCCATAAAATCGGCAATAGTGGGTAGCCAGTGTAGTTTTTTATTCAACGGAGGGCGACATGCCAGCAAACTCTTGGTATAAGGGTGTTGTGGATTGCTAAATATATCTAACACATGCCCTTGCTCTACTATTTTACCCTTATACATTACAAGTATAGTATCGGCTAGTTCGGCTATTACACCAAGGTCGTGCGTTATGAATAATATGCCCATGTTGTTGGTGCGTTGCAAGTCTTGCATAAGCTCCAATATGTTTTTTTGTATAGTTACATCAAGTGCGGTAGTAGGTTCGTCGGCTATGAGTATGCTTGGGTTACAGCTCATAGCCATAGCTATCATTACACGTTGTTTTTGTCCGCCCGATAGTTGATGCGGATATGCACTTAACATATATTCGGGGCGGGGTAATTGTACTTGTTTAAACAAATCTAACGTTTGTTTTTCGGCTTCTTTGCGTGTTACTTTTTTGTGTAATTGTATTACTTCTATTATTTGCTCGCCACAGGTCATTACTGGGTTTAGCGAGGTCATAGGCTCTTGAAATATCATGGCTATTTCGTTGCCACGGTACTGGCGCATTTCATCGTTGGAGAGTTGCGCAAGGTTTACTTTTTCGCCGTTTTCTTTATGATAAATAATTTCGCCCTCGCTTATTTTACCTATGCCTTTGGCTAGCAATTGCATAATAGATAATGACGTAACTGACTTGCCAGAGCCCGACTCGCCAACAATACCAATGGTTTGTCCCTTGTGCAGAGTAAACGATAGGTTATTAACAGCGGTTACAATACCACCATCGGTACGAAAGGTAGTGGTTAAGTTTTTTATTTCTAGTAGCGGAGTGTTAGTCATTAGTTGATACTGTGTTTTATTTTTTTAAATCAAAATTACCTGTACGTTTATTAAACCCGTAAGGGCAATGGCGACAGCTATTTTTACAACAATAGCCACGTTTTAAAAGATATATTTCAGTAAATACTACATAGCCTTCAGGAGTCATATAATACTCATCAAGTGGTAAGTTTTTTATTTTTTCGGGGATATTCATTGTTACATTTCAATTGCATAAATGTAGTAATAATATTAATGAATATCGCATTTATGATATAAGTTAAAATACAAATAATAACGCTTTATAACAAAACTATGTATGCGAAATGATAATTAATAATGTAAGCTAAAAGTTATTTAACATATTTAATCCTTCAGCAACGAATCGTTTACTATTACAAATACATCTTCGTTTTGTTTTTTCATTAGGTAATGCTCTCGAGCAAACTGCTCTAAGTTCTCGGGATTGGTGCGTAGTTCGTGCAGTTGGTCATTATTGTTTTTTATTTCTTTTTGATAGTAGCTTTTTTCTTTTTGTAATTTAAACAACTGTTTACGCAAGTCGAGCTGCGAAAACACATCGTATCCT
>JBEBIC010000385.1:0-1942 GCA_040080595.1 Bacteroidia bacterium
GTATTGATTTTAGTTTAACTATTGTTTTTTTTAATGTAACTAAGAGAACGCCATCGCTATTTTGGGGTGGTTACTTTGTTATATGGTATAATGTATATTGTAATGCTTGATTGGGTGGTAACTGTATTGTGAAAAATAATTGTGCGAATATAATAATAGTATGTATTTGGTGTAGGTTATTAAATGGTTAAAAAATGTCACGAATGCACGAATGATTGGTTTTGGTGGTTTAGGCCTATTACTTTGCATATTGCTGGTTTAATAATGTATTCACATCACGGTGGCTGAGTTTACCGAAGTCCATGTCGTACTAGGGCTTCGATAAACTCAGCCACCGTGATGTGAATATGTACAGCAAATATTTTTGAACTGCTTTATGATAGGTCATGATATCACTTCCTGTTTTGTGCTAATAAATATAAAATAGCCATACGTACTGCTACACCGTTTTCTACTTGGTCTAGTATTATACTGTGTGGGCCATCGGCTACGTCGCTGGTTATTTCTACGCCACGGTTTATGGGGCCTGGGTGCATTATTACTATTTCTTTGTTGAGGCTATCGAGTAGTTGTTTGTTTACGCCATATTGCATCGTGTATTCACGCAGGCTTGGGAAATAACTTATTTCTTGTCGTTCTAGTTGTATGCGTAACATATTGGCTATATCGCACCAATTAAGGGCTTTGCGCAAGTCATGCTCTACTGTTACACCTAAGTCGGTAATGTGCCGTGGAATAAGCGATGCAGGCCCACATACCTTTACTTCTGCACCTAGTTTTTGCAAACAAAATATATTACTTAATGCTACACGTGAGTGTAAAATATCGCCCACTATCAACACTTTTTTACCTGCTACATCGCCTAGTTTTTCTTTTATGGAATAGGCGTCTAGCAAGGCTTGCGACGGATGTTCGTGTGCGCCATCGCCTGCGTTTATAATAGCTGCATTTACTTTTTTGCTTAAAAACACGGCCGCTCCAGCATTGCTATGGCGCATTACTACCATATCCACCTTCATAGCCAAAATATTATTTACGGTATCAATAAGAGTTTCGCCTTTGGTAACGCTACTGCTACTGGCTGCAAAGCTAAGCACATCAGCACTTAACCTGCGTTCCGCTAATTCAAACGAAAGCTTAGTGCGTGTAGAATTTTCAAAAAATAAATTAGCAATGGTAACATCGCGCAAGCTGGGTACTTTTTTTATAGGACGATTAATAACTTCTTTAAACTCTTGTGCGGTTTTAAGTATGAGTTGAATATCGTTTTCGGTAATGTATTTTATGCCCAATAAATTTGTTACGCTTAATGTATCTGTAGCCATTAGTTATAGTAAGTTATACAATGTTAGGTTAAATATATTTCGTTTTTTTCGCCGTTGGTAGCCCATGTTACGGCTACGTTTTGTTGCGGAGTACTATCAATGGTAATGCCTACATAATTGGCTTCAATGGGCAAATCGCGCTGATAGCGTCTATCTACCATTGTTACCAATTCTATTTTGTGTGGGCGTCCGTAATCCAACAATGCGTCCATAGCAGCACGTATGGTACGTCCTGTAAAGAGTACGTCGTCTATAAGGAGTACGTTTTTGTTTTCAATTTCAAAATCAATGGTGGTAGTATGGGGTACTAAATGTGCGTTTGTTTTTCTAAAATCATCACGATAAAATGTAGCATCTAACGCACCCAAATGTATAGTGGTAGTACCCAGTATTTGACTAATGGTTTTATGCAATTGTGTAGCAAAATAAACACCTTTGGCTTGCACCCCTATCATTACCGTGTTAGTAAACGGATAATGATTTTCGATAATTTGATGTGCAATACGTGTGAGCGTAATGTTAAAGGTGGTTTCGTTAAGGATTAGTTTTGGTTGCATTTGGGTTTGATGATTTATCTGTGAATAGCATATCTATTAATACCCACCCCGCCCTAAAGG
>JBEBIC010000110.1:0-8874 GCA_040080595.1 Bacteroidia bacterium
CCTTAAAGGTATTTAATTATAGTAAATAACTTAAAATATACCTTAAATGGTATTAAATAACAATAAAATAGTATATTTGCACCTAATAAGGTATAATAAAATGAAAAAAGAAACAACTGCAACAGCGCTATTTGTAAAACAAAAACGCAAACAAACCAAAATAACACAAGTAGAACTTGCCCAAAAAGCAGGTGTAGGACTTAGGTTTATAAGAGATTTAGAGCAAAACAAAACTACATTAAGAGTAGATAAAGTAAACGATGTATTACTGTTATTTGGTTGCGAATTAGCACCATGTCCTATTAACAGAGATAAATTATTAAACAACAAATTATAACACAATGAACAGAAAAGCCGCAGTATATATGCGCAACAACTTAGCGGGCTATGTACAAGAAACAGATGCTGGATATTCATTTAATTATGATACCGAATATCTTTTTATGGCAAGTGCCAAAGCCGTAAGTTGTACATTACCACTTAGCCCTACTGAATATACAAGCAAAGTATTGTTTCCATTTTTTGATGGATTAATACCCGAAGGTTGGCTGCTAGACATAGCACAAAAAAATTGGAAACTAAATCACAAAGACCGAATGGGCTTATTGCTTGCCTGTTGCAAAGATTGTATTGGCGCTGTAAGCGTACTACAACTAAAATAACAATTATTACCAATGAAAAATTACAAGAAAAAACATTTTACTTACACACTCGCCACCGAGCCACAATTAACGCTACAAGAGCCTGGTAGCCAAGTGTTGGCTAAATGTTTATATTGCTATCAACCACTAAATAGTAGCAATGCTAATTTTCATCAAACATGTAATAAAAAGTTTTTTGGGCAGTTGCAAACACCACTACTTGCTTACAACAACGAGCAACTAAGTGCACTTGCCGATAAAATAATACATAGCCAAATGGCGGTTACAGGCGTACAAGCCAAAGTATCATTAAGCATAAATAGAAACGACGAAAAAAGCACTGTGAAAAAACTAACGATAGTAGGTTTGTATGGCGATTATATACTAAAACCACCATCGGAATACTACGCTCACCTGCCCGAAGTAGAAGATTTAACAATGCACCTAGCCGAAGTATGCGGGCTTAAAACCGTGCCGCATAGCTTGGTATATTTGCAAGATGGCACATTGTGCTACTTAACAAAACGTGTAGATAGAACAAAAAAAGGGAAGTTGCACATGGAAGATATGTGCCAACTTACCGAACGTCAAACCGAAGATAAATACAAAGGTAGTCACGAACAGGTGGCCAAAACATTGTTGAAATATTCGGCTAATCCGTTGTTTGACGTTACTAATTTTTATGAGCTGGTAGTGTTTTCGTTTCTTACTGGCAATGCAGACATGCACCTAAAAAACTTTTCGTTATTAGAAAATACGGAGGGCGATTACACACTTGCGCCTGCTTATGATTTAGTAGCCACAGCCCTTGTAAATAAAGCCGATAAAGAAGAATTAGCCCTAACCTTAAATGGTAAAAAAAACAAACTAAATTACAACGATTTTTTAACTGCGTTTGAAACCAGTGGGCTCTCTAAAAAAGTATTAGACAACACTTTAGAAAACTTTTTTTATTGCAAAAAAGAAATGGAAGCTATGGTAAAACAAAGTTTTTTAACCAAAGAATACCAACAAAACTTCTTAACTTTATTAAACAAACGTTACCAACAATTAAATATAAAACCCAGTAATTATAACTAGTTGTAGTAGTACTAAACTGCAATTAGTTATAATGCTAAATGTTGGCTTTGTACATTTTGCCCATAAAACAAACTTGCTTTTTCGTTAAAGCTAGCTACATCATCAGTAGTAAAAAACTCACGAGTACCCTGCGTAGTGCATTGTGCTTGCATTTGCGGGTGACGTTGCAAATATTCATGTAAACTTTTTGCAACTATATCGCCTTGCGCTATTAGCTTAATATGGGGTGCAACCACTTTTTGCAACTGCGTTAATAATAACGGATAATGTGTACACGCCAAGGCTATAGTATCAATACTTGGGTTTTGTGCCAATAATTGATTGTAATATTTTTGCACAAAATAAGTGCCTCCTTCACTATTGTGTTCGTTGGCTTCAATAAGCGGAACCCACAGTGTACAGGCTTGTTGATATACATTTAAACCATCGTTTAGTTTATGTAATTCTATAGGAAACGTATTGGATGTAACTGTACCGTTAGTTGCAAATATGCCTATATTGTTATTTTGTGTTTTATTTATTAATGCTTCGGCTGTAGGGCGTATAACTCCTAACACTCGTTTATGCGCATTTATTTTGGGTAAATCATTTTGTTGTATAGTGCGCAATGCCTTTGCCGATGCGGTGTTACAAGCTATTATTACTAAGTTGCACCCTTTGTCAAACAAATGTTGTACACACTCCAACGTGTAGTTATATACTGTTTCGTAGGAGCGTGTACCATACGGTACTCGGGCATTATCGCCTAAGTATATATAGTCGTACTGAGGTAACTCTTCTACTATTGATTTTAAAATAGTAAGCCCTCCAAAGCCCGAATCAAACACACCAATAGCACCAGGTGTATTTAGTGGTTGATTGTTAATTAAGGCACTCATTATTTAGTATAATTAGTAAGTACTGCATCAATAGTTTTATGCTGTATTAGCAGTGCTTCGGCCTCTTCTATAGATACATTTAACTCATTACTAATAATATTAGCGGCACGTTTTTTTAGTTTAATATTCATAGGCATTAAGTGCGTCATTAAGTTGCCTTTGGTACGCCCCAATTTTATCATACACGTAGTACTTATCATATTTAAAATAAGTTTTTGTGACGTGCCCGCTTTCATACGTGTACTACCTGCTATAAACTCTGCCCCTACTATACATGCTATGGTGTTGTGCGCCACACTTAGCATAGGCGAATTATTGTTGTTGGTAATACCCACGGTGTGTGCGCCCAATGCACGTGCATGGCGCAATGCCGCCAATACGTAGGGCGTTGTACCGCTTGCGCTTAGTCCTATGAGTATATCGTTAGTAGTAAAATTGCGTTCTTGCAAATCTATAACAGCTTGTTCTTGGTCATCTTCGGCGTTTTCTACGGCACTGTTTAGTGCTTTAGTTCCACCTGCTATTATACCTATTATGGTGTTATTATCTATACCAAATGTGGGCATACATTCTGCCGCATCAAGCACGCCTAATCGTCCGCTTGTGCCTGCGCCTATATACACTATGCGCCCTTTGTTGGCAAGGGTTTTAACGCATTGTTCGGTTACGGTTGTTATTACATCTATACACTTGGCTATGGCTTGGTGTACGTGTGCATCTTCGTTGTTTATAGCTACTAACAATTCATTTACCGACATAGTAGCTACGTCGTAATTAGTGGCACTTTCGGTGTGTAAATTAGTGTTCAAAATAATCAAATGTTAAGCCTAAAAAATGTGCATACTCTTCTCCCATTTCTTTAATATCATCATCATCAATTTTATAATACCATTTTACACTCACATCACTTTTATCTAATAATGTTTTTATAATACTCAGTATTTTAGAAATAGATTTACTGCTTGATGAATTAATATATTCGAGTTTAAACTCCAGTACTGTATTGGCGTTGGGAGCTTGTGTGTAGGTTTCTAACCAATTAAAAATAGGTACATAAAAATCATAAGCGTTACTGGCAAATGAATTGCCTTGAAACAACGCATAGCCTTTTTGCGCATTGAGTACTACACGTGGCAATTGTGTTGTTTCATTAATATCTATAGGTTGAAGCATAAGAAGAATGTTTTACATGTAAAAATTACTAGGTTAAATATGCAATTAGTTTGGCTACAAACAAATTTTATTTTAGGGAAAATAAGCGTGGTTTTACCTAATAAATATGTATATATTTAACACCTTAATAAACAAACTACCAAAGCCACAAAATATCACATGAAAAAAATAGTAACGCTATTACTTGTAAGCACATTTACTACAGCAGCATTTGCTCAATCCAAACAAAATATAGAAAAACTGGGTACGTTGCTCAACATTATAAAATTTGCTTATGTAGATTCTACCAAAGAAGATAAACTCGTGGAAGACGCTATTAACGGTATGTTAGAACAGTTAGACCCCCACAGTGTGTATATACCTGCAAAAGATTTACGAGAAATGAACGAACCATTGGAAGGCTCGTTTGAGGGAATTGGTGTACAGTTTAATATACTGCACGATACCATTACCGTTATATCTCCCATTGTTGGCGGGCCTTCGGAAAAGTTAGGGATAACCAGTGGCGATAAAATTATACGTATTAATGGTGTAAATATGGCTGGTGTAAAAATTAAAAACGAAGACGTATTTAAAAAACTGCGTGGTGTAAAAGGGACTAAAGTTACAGTTACTTGCCTTAAAGCAGGCGCACAACGCGAGGAGGTAGATTACACCATTACTCGTGATAAAATACCCGTGTATAGTATTGAAGCAAGTTATATGATTGACAATAAAGTGGGGTACATTAAGCTAAGTAGGTTTGCACAAACATCGCACGATGAGTTTGTAAAAGCAATGACTAAACTACGCAAAGAAGGTATGCAAGATTTAATACTTGATCTCAACGACAATGGTGGCGGGTACTTGCACATAGCCGATGCGTTGGCGGACGAATTTTTAACTGATGGAAAAACAATAGTATATACCCAAGGCATACAATCGCCAAAGGTGGTAAATAAAGCTACAAGCAAAGGTCAGTTTGAAAAAGGCAGATTAGTAATAATGGTAGATGAAGGTAGCGCATCAGCAAGCGAAATTGTGAGTGGTGCAGTGCAAGACTGGGACAGAGGCTTAATAGTTGGGCGACGTACATTTGGTAAAGGATTGGTTCAAAAACCATTTAACTTGCCTGATGGTAGTATGGTGCGTATAACTACTGCTCGCTATTACACGCCAGTAGGGCGTTGCGTACAAAAAGACTACGAGGGTGCGGGTGAAAAATATTTTTCGGATTTAAACAATAGGTATAAAAACGGTGAGTTATTTAGTGCCGATAGTATAAAGTTTCCCGACTCATTAAAATTTAAAACACCTAACAACCGTATAGTATATGGTGGCGGTGGTGTAATGCCCGATGTGTTTGTACCGCTTGATACCACAGGAGGTTCGGCATATGCACTGGCATTAGCTCGTAAAAATTGCTGGGGATTATTTGCATTAAAATACTATACTAACGAGCGCAAAGCATTAGTAGCAAAATACCCAACAGGTAAAGATTTTGTAAAACAGTTTGTGTGTACCGCTGAGCTTATGGAACAGTTGTTTGCATTTGCTGAGGGGGAAGGTGTAAAGCGTAATATGGAGGGATATGCTAAAGCTAAAAACTTAATAGACACTCGCTTAAAGGCTGATATTGCACAAAAAATGTATGGTAACGATGCCTTTTACGAAGTAGTAAATACCCTTGAACCTATTTATGGTAAAGCTATACAAGCATTGCAACAAGATAATTTTAAGAAATATAAAATTCAACAACAGTAAAAATTAATTACGAATTACGTTTATTACCGAACGTTTAAATACAACAACCAATTACTTAAATATACAGTGAAGTCATTTCGTTTTAAATCAATATTATTTTTATTATTTGCATTAACACTACACCATAGCGTTAGTGCAAATACCGATACGTTGCGCATTAATCAAATGCTGCGTACGGTTGATGCAGAATTACTTACCAACAGAGAGGCTGCTATAGGTATGGCACAAAAAGCGTATGTACTATCGCAGCAAGAAAATTATTACGAGGGTATGTACAGTGCCTATATGAAACTAGGTGTGATAGAACAGTTTTACAATGCCCGCTACGACAAGGGTTTGGGCTATTATTTAAAAGCATTAAAACTAGCTACAGACGCGAATGATACTACTGATAAAATAAATGCTTCAGTGCGTGCTGGAAGTATATATGCACGCGAAAAAATGAAAAAAGAAGCGTATGCTTATTTATCAAAAGCATATTACGATTCTAAAAACAATACAGATAATGCTACACGTAGCTTTGTATTAGGGCGTTTAGGGTTTTATTACGCTTATGTAGAAGATAAAAACGAACTGGCTATTCAGTATTTTTTAAAAGCACTAAAAACGCTTAACAATACTCCTAATGGCGATTACGGCTATTTGTACGTATGCCTTGCGAGTGCTTATAATCAAAGTGGAAATGCAGTAGTTGCCGAACGTTACGCGCATAAAGCATTAACAGAGTATGAAAAAAATAAAGACTATGTGTATTTATCTTACACCTACACGCTGCTATCACGTTTTGAATTAAACAAAAATAATATAGATAAAGCCTTTGAACTAGCCACTACGGGCGAAAAAATTGCTACAAAGTACGGACTTAGTAAAGAACTTATAGATTGTAAATTGGCGCTCTATAACATTTACAAAAAACAAAACAACGAACATCAAGCACTACTTAGCATTGAAACTTACAACGCATTAAAAGATAGCGTGTTTAGTAATAGTAAATCGGCTAAGATAGGTAGTGTGGGTAGTAAGGAAGTGATATCTAATTACGAATCGGAGTTAGATATAATGAACCAAGAAAACCAAAATATTAAAGACCAAAAAAACTTATTTGTTATACTATTGTCGTTAGGCGCATTGTTACTTGGGGTGTCTGTATTTTTTGCAATTAGTAAAATAAAATCTAACAAAGAATTGCATATTAAAAGTGAAATTATACATGCGCAAAGCCAAGAGGTAATGCTAAAAAATAGCGAAATAATAGATAGTATTAATTATGCACAACGTATTCAAAATGCGCTATTACCATCGTTTGCAGAGCTAAAAGCAATGTTTGCTAATAATTATTTTATACTGTTAAAACCACGAGATATAGTAAGTGGCGACTTTTTTTGGATTACCCAACAAGAACACGTTAATTATTTTGCAGTAGCCGATTGTACTGGACACGGTGTACCTGGCAGTTTTATGAGTGTATTGGGCAATACTATTTTAAATGAAATAGTAACTATAGCTAAAGTACAAGAGCCTGCCGAAATACTTAATAAGTTACGTGAGCGCATTATAAAAGATTTAAAACAAACCGAAAACGCAGGCGCTAACCGCGACGGTATGGACATAAGTTTGTGCGCTTACAACACACTTACCAAAGAACTAAAATATGCTGGTGCTAACAACGAAATATATATACTAAAACGCAATGCCGAAAATTTTGACGAACCCGAACTATTACGTTTAAAAGCCGATAAAATGCCCGTAGGAATACACTATGGCGAGCAAAAACCATTTACACAACAAAGTAGGATTATGGAAACTGGCGATTGTGTATATTTATTTAGCGATGGCTATTTAGACCAATTTGGCGGACCTAAAGGGCGCAAGTTTAAGCACAGTAGATTTGGAGAATTATTAAACAACATGAGCGAATTAGACATAAAAGAACAAGGTGAAATGGTACTAAAAACATTTAAACAATGGAAAGGCGATATAGACCAGTTAGATGATGTACTTGTGCTAGGTATTGAACTATAAATTGATTACTGATGAAAACAATATTAACAGTTCTATTTTTAAGTACGTTACTTATTGCCTGTGGCGATAAAAATAAAGGTAATACCAAAAAAATGGTAGGCGAAAAACCTTTACTAACAAGCAAACAAGTGGCAAACGTGGCGGTGCAACTACACCTTGTAGCATCGGCAAACGCATCTCAATTATTGGCCGATTCTAACAAAGTAGCTCCACTTGACGCCTATCAAGAAGAAGTATTTAAGCAACACAAAACAAGCAATAAAAACTATACGTATGCTTACAATTATTACGCTCAAAATGCAGACACATTACTATGGATATACGACGAAATAATAACACAACTAAGCGTATTGCAAGCCAAAGAAGCTAAATAAAAATAAATTAATTACGAATTAAAAATTACGTTTAAAATATAACATACTATGATAGGAATAATAATGGGTAGCCAAAGCGATTTACCAATAATGAAAGAGGCTGCCGACATACTTGAAAAATTTGCCATACCGTTTGAAATATCAGTAGTATCGGCCCATCGTACACCCGAACGTATGTTTGAATACGCCAAGACTGCGCACGCACGTGGACTTAAAGTAATAATAGCAGGCGCAGGCGGAGCCGCACATTTACCTGGTATGGTAGCATCGCTTACTACATTGCCTGTAATAGGCGTACCCATAAAATCGAGCAACTCTATTGATGGCTGGGATAGTATTTTATCTATACTACAAATGCCCAACGGCGTACCTGTAGCTACTGTTGCGCTAAATGCAGCACAAAACGCAGGCTTAATAGCAGCACAAATTATTGGCACACACGATGCGGTAGTTTCATCAAAAATAAGTACTTTCAAACAATTGTTAAATGATAAAGTACTAAGCACCGTTGCCGAAGTAGAAAAACTAAGCAAACCTTAATATCTGTTTTTTAATAAAGTTGTAAAAATTAACATTGAGTAACATGAAAAAATTATACGCAATAATACTATTACTAGCAAGCCAATACACTATTAGTAGTGCGCAAGTAACATTGCCCGCAGGCGCACGTTCATTGGGGTTGAGTAATACATCTGTTACGCTTACCGATGTATATGCCACGCACAATAACATAGCAGGTATAGCCACTCTAAAAAGTTTTAGTGCGGGTTTATATGTAGAAAATAGATACTTAGTAAAAGAACTTACCAACTATGGAATAATGGCTGCATTGCCTACCAAAAAAGGAAACTTTGGTTTAAACATAGGTTCGCAGGGAGGCAAAGGATTAAACACCACACGCATTGGTATGGGCTATGCACGTGCATTTGGCAAAGGCTTTAATGTGGGTATGAGTCTTAATTA
>JBEBIC010000111.1:0-8868 GCA_040080595.1 Bacteroidia bacterium
CTGGTGAATATACTCACTCTATTTTATAAAATAATTAAAAAACATAAAATCGCCTATTTTGCTAGTAAAACAAGCCCTTTTTATATGCGTATTTTATATGGCATAAAGTTTAAATAATGTGTTTTTATTTAAAACGTATATTCAAAATGCGTATATGCGCATTTTGAATATATACTATCTACAACAACGCTTTTTTAATTTTACTACTCAATTCCTTACCTACTGTTACCAATGGTAAGCGTACGTGGTTATCGGTTATTTTTTGGTATTGTAAAAACTCTTTTATACCCGCTGGGTTACCTTCCATAAACATAAGGTTGGTAGGAGTAAGTAATTGGTAATGTAGTACTGCCGCCTTATCAAATGTGCCTTTTAGCGCTAAGCGTACCATATCACTTACTTGTTTTGGGTAGGCATTGCCTGCTACGCTTATTACACCACGTGCGCCTACGGCCATCATAGGTAGTGTAAGTGGGTCGTCGCCACTTATTACAGCAAAATGCTTAGGTGCTTTGTGTAGTATAGCCATGGCTTGTTCTACACTTCCGCTTGCTTCTTTTACTGCGGTAAATTTAGTACTGTGGTTAGCTAATGTAAGTATGGTTTCGGGTGTCATACTTTGGCCTGTGCGCCCTGGTACGTTATATAATATTATAGGTAGTGGGCATTTTTTTTCAATGGCTTTGTAGTGTTCTATTATGCCACGTTGCCCTGGTTTGTTATAATACGGCGATACACTTAGTATAGCTGTAATACCTGTAAAATCGGTACTTTTAATGGTATCTATTACTTCTTGTGTATTGTTGCCTCCTACACCTAATACCAGTTTACATTTGTTTTTTACTGTAGTGCGTATGGTATTTATTACCAATTGTTTTTCGTCTTTGGTAAGGGTTACGCTTTCGCCTGTAGTGCCTAATATTACTATGTATTCTACACCACCTTTTACTATATGTTGTGTAAGTGCTACAAGTGCTGGTACATCTACATTTCCTTTTTTGGTAAATGGAGTTACTATTGCTACTCCTGTTCCGTCTAGTGTGTGTGTCATGGTTTGTTTTATATTAAGCGTTTATAAGTTGTAAATAATGGTCGGTATGGCGGAGAAAATATTTTAAGGTTTTTTCCGTATCAATGTTTATAGTAATATTACTTAACTTAGTATTAATAGGGCTTTCGGCTCCTAGTTTAAACTTAGCTGTACTGTGTGCATACAAGTAGTTGAGGGGTGCTAAGTTGTTATAATCGGCATTAATTATAAGGTCGTAATTGTAGTTTATAAACTGCTCGTGCCAATTGGTTTTAGGTGTAAAGTTAAACGAAACTTCTTTTAAGCTAAAAAATTCAAACTCCGATTTTGGTAATATAATAGGTTCAAACTCCTTGCTATTAACAAAACCTATAGCTTTTATAACTTTGCCTTGCTCTTTGTAATAACTTACTAGTTTCTTTATTAACTCAATATTGGCGGGTAATGTAGCATCAAACAATACTACCACTGTACGTACATTTTTTATACTAAATGCCGTGGGAGGTATGCTATGTTTGCCTTGGCTTGTTATGTAGTTATTTAAACTATAAGTGGCCAACCAATTACGTAAGTTAAGTAGTGCTTGCATTGTTTTATTTAAATAATGAATCTACAAATTCTACTTTGTTAAACACTTGTAAATCGGTCATTTTTTCGCCTACACCTATATATTTTACTGGTATTTTAAATTGGTCGGATATACCTATAACTACACCACCCTTGGCAGTACCGTCTAGTTTGGTAAGTGCTAATGCGTTTACGGCAGTAGCCGCGGTAAATGCTTTACATTGTTCTATGGCGTTTTGCCCTGTACTAGCATCTAATACTAACAATATTTCGTGCGGAGCATCGGGTATTACTTTTTGCATTACTTTCTTTATTTTACTAAGTTCGTTCATTAAGTTTACCTTGTTATGCAAGCGCCCTGCAGTATCTATTATTACTACATCTACATTATTAGCTACTGCACTGCTTACGGTATCAAAGGCTACAGCGGCAGGGTCGGCATTCATACCTTGGCTTACTACATCTACTCCTACACGGTTTGCCCATATTATAAGTTGGTCCACAGCTGCCGCTCTAAACGTATCGGCAGCGCCCAACATTACTTTTAATCCTTTTTGTTTTAATTGGTACGATAGCTTGCCTATGGTAGTAGTTTTACCCACACCATTAACTCCTACCACCATTATTACATACGGTTTTTTACCCTCAGGTATTTCTATATCCGATAAATCTAAACTATTATTTTCGGCTAATAATGTGGCTATTTCTTCTTTAAGCAAACGGTATAGTTGGTCGGTACCCACATATTTATCAAGGGCTACACGTGCTTGTATGCGTTTTATTATTTTAAGTGTGGTATCTACCCCTACATCGCTTGTTATGAGTACTTCTTCTAGGTTATCCAGTACATCATCATCAATAGTAGATTTACCCACTACTGCTTTAGCTATTTTGGCAAACAAACTTTCCTTTGTTTTAGCCACTCCCTCATCTAATGTTTCTTTTTTGTCTTTTGAAAAAAAGCTAAATATTCCCACTGTATTTTATTTTTTTTGATAGGTTTAAAAATAATCGCTCTATTACATTGTAATAAATATACGCAAATGTAATAGCATTAAACAATATAAGTACATAAACAATATATTTTGGTACTTCGGGTTTAATAATTAATGCAATATTACCACCAATTAAGCCATGTGTAAGGTATAAGGAGTAGGAAATATTACCAAAAAAATTGGCTATTTGATTTTTGTAATTTAATGTAAATATTCCTACTACTGTAAACAGTACAAAGGGTATAACTTCTATTTTTTTAAACACATACATAAACAGAACACTTGCTACTATACTTACTATAAACTCTGTTAATGCTATATTTTTGGTAAAAAATAAAAAACTTTGAAACCCTACTACAAAATAAATATAGTTATGAAACACTGTTTGATATTTATCTGGTACTATAAAACCAAGTGCTAATAATGCTACAAATAAGCTGTATTTATACCATTTACTACGCATAAGTAACGGATATATACTACCAGTAAGTAAGTAAAACTGAAACTCAATGGCTAATGTCCAAAATATAACATTAATCCATTCTACGTTTACAAACGGTGCTATGTAAGTAACGTTAAGTAGTATTTGTTTAGTATCTAACACAAACGGAATACCCGATATTCGTGTAAAAATATAGTACTTTACTAAAATTATTAATCCTATTGTAATAATGTAGGGAGGTTCTATACGAAGTGTACGTTTGGCTAAAAACTGAGTAAAATTAGTAATACTATAGTTATTATTATACAATGAATAAGGTATAATAAACCCCGAAATAACAAAAAACATAATAACTCCTAAATGCCCGTAACTAATAAATTGTAATACTAAATTTGGTGTTTCGTTGTGCCACACATACGCTTTAAAATGATATAAACACACCAAAACAGCCGCTATACCACGCAACCAATTAAGGCTATAGATAGGAGTAGTTTTAGTTGGAGTAGTGGTCATTAATAGTAATTTATTTTTTAATCATCTAAAGCATCAAGTAATAATAATGCTTCGTTAAGTTCGCTTAGGGTTTTATTGTCTTTTAATTGGCGTGCAAGTACTACACCTTGTTTGTAGTTAATAATTGCTTCATCACTATCGTTATTTTGTTCTAATAATTTACCTAATGTGTAATAGGTGGGTAAATAATTAGGTACGTTTATTTTAAGCTGTTGTAATTGTGCTATGGCTTTAGTAATATCTCCTAAGGCTTGGTATTCTAAGGCTAAAGCATAGTACGAAAATGTATCCGTACTATCGTCGGCTATATATTGCAATAAAATTTCAATACGTTTTAAGTTCATTTAGGATATTATTTTTAACTATTTTTCTAAAACGTAATTCGTAATTAATTATAGTCCCAATTGCGCTGATAAATCCAACATTTTTCTAATACCCAATTCGGCTTTTACACGCAGTGTTTCCTCCATGTGTATTTCGGGTAATTCGTATAAAAGTGTGTTATATACTTTTTCTAACGTATTTAGTTTCATGTGCGGACAGTCGTTACATGCGCAACCATTATTAGGCGGAGCAGGTATAAATGTTTTGTTAGGGCTATCTTTCATCATTTGATGTAAAATTCCTGTTTCTGTAGCTACTATAAAGCTCGTACAATCGCTTTTTTTAGCGTAATTAAGTATTGCAGTAGTACTCCCTACAAAATGCGCTATATTCAATATATGCGCTTCGCACTCTGGGTGCGCTAATAGTTGTGCATTAGGGTGTTGTTGCATTAAATTTTGTATTTTTTCAATACTAAATATTTCATGCACCATACATGCTCCGTCCCACAGTACTATATTATCTCGTCCTGTAACTTTTTTTACATAAGCCCCAAGGTTTTTATCGGGTGCAAATAATATAGGTTGGTCTTTGGGTAAACTATTTACTATTTGTACTGCGTTACTACTGGTACATATAATATCGGTTAATGCTTTAATATCGGCAGTACAATTTATGTACGATATTACTAAATGGTTAGGATGCTGTGCTTTAAACGCTGCAAACTCAGCAGGTGGGCAACTATCTGCCAACGAGCAACCAGCGCGCATATCGGGTAATATTACTTTTTTATCAGGACAAAGTATCTTGGCAGTTTCTGCCATAAAATGTACTCCTGCAAACAGTATTATATCAGCATTAGTCTTGGCGGCTGCTTGTGCTAATCCTAAACTATCTCCTACAAAATCGGCAACATCTTGTATGTCTCCATCTTGATAATAATGGGCTAAAATAATGGCGTTTTTTTCTTTTTTTAAACGCTTTATTTCCTCAAATAGGTTTAAGGTAGCACTTATTTTTACATCTACA
This sequence comes from Bacteroidia bacterium, assembly GCA_040080595.1. GTDB lineage: Bacteria > Bacteroidota > Bacteroidia > UBA4408 > UBA4408 > JACMRI01. The sequence goes on from JBEBIC010000111.1 coordinate 4,901, forward strand.
AATCCTTTGGCGGTTACGTCGGGGTTCATTTCTCTTATATTATTATTAATAAATTAATTTAAATGATTTATTACATACTACTATTAGCGTGTTAGTACTGTTGGTAGAAATGTTTTATTTTATTTCAATTAGTGGTTGTTATTGTTTAACTAACAGTTTTTGTTGTTTTATTAGACATCAAATGTATAGCTTTTACTCATATTATGGTACTTTATTAACAACTGTTAGTACTTACTTATTAATACTAACATATAGCCAAATGTATATATGTATTTGGTTGTCCACTGTGTATAAGCTGTGTTAATGAATAGTACAAGTAGTGCTTGTTAGTTTCAATTATTTGTATAACGGTTATTACTTTTCATATATCCTAATAAAAAACGTTAGAATTTATCCTCATTTAAAATAGTTATACTTTTTTTAGTGTTAATAACTCAAAGTACATTTTGTAGTGTTATCAATGGTTTTTAAAATTTGAAAAAAGTATATTTGTGCATAATAACAACCAAAAGTTAATAGTTAAGATTAGTATATATGGAAAGTAAGATAATACCCATTGCAGCCGACCACGCAGGCTACGAATTAAAGCAAGAAATAATAAAATACCTAAAGGACATTAATTACACTGTAAAAGACTACGGTACAAACTCATTAGATAGTTGCGATTACCCCGATTATATACACCCATTAGCCTCCGCTATTAATAATGGAGAATATACACAAGGTATAATTATATGTGGTAGTGCCAACGGAGTAAGTATAACTGCTAATAAGTACGAAAACGTACGTAGTGCTATATGCTGGTTACCACAATTAGCAGCACTTGCACGCCAACATAACGATGCTAATATATTAGCATTACCCTCACGTTTTGTAAAAATATCAGACGCATTAATAATAGTAGATACGTTTTTAGCCACGGCATTTGAAGGTGGACGCCATCAAACACGTGTAGATAAAATAAAACGTAACTAACAGTTATAATGAATACTTCCATAACTATAAGCGGATTTACCTACGTACGCAATGGTTTTACGTATGGTTATCCGTTTTTAAAATCAATGGAAAGTATATTACCTATATGCGATGAGTTAGTAGTAGCTGTAGGCGATAGTAACGACGGTACACGCGAGGCTATAGAAGCACTTAGCGCTAAATACAACAATAAAATAAAAATAATAGATACCCTGTGGGACGAAACGGTACGTAAAGCAGGAAAAATATTTGCACAACAAGCAAATATAGCATTAGCGCACTGTACGGGCGATTGGCTGTTTCATATACAAGCCGACGAAGTAATACACGAAGATGACTTACCTACCATAAAACAACACATTATAAACAATAATACCAATACCAAAGTAGATGGTTTATTGTTTAAATTCTTGAATTTTCATGGTAATTACAATTATATAAGCGGCTCTCGCTATCAGCATTTTAACGAGATACGTGTATTTAAAAAAGGATTAAATGTGTATTCGTACCGCGATTCGCAAGGGTTTCGTAAATATCCATCGTTAGCCGAATACACTAACGGGCACGTAGGTATAAAATTAAATGTATTGGTTACAGGCATACCTGTGTTCCATTACAGTTATGTGCGTGCGCCCGAAAATATGAATAAAAAAGCGGCACACTTTGAAACCTTTTGGCACGATGATACTTATGTGCAACAAAAATATGCTACCAAACAAGAGTTTGATTATTACAATATAGACCGTGTAAAACCTTACACTGGCAAGCACCCCGCTCTTATGCAGGAGTTAATAGCTGCGGTAAATTGGGAATTTAATCCTGCTAAAATTCACAAAAAAATAAGCCTAAAAAACAAAGTGTTGTATTGTATTGAAGATGCAATAAACTACCGTATAGGTGCGTATAAAAATTATAAAGTAGTATAGATAATTACGAATTAAAAACTACGAATTACGTTCAAAACAAATTATAATGAAACAACTCCTATTATTACTTACTACCGCTCTGTTTTTTTCGTGTACTAAAATAAAAGTAAACAACTTTACACCCATTACTAACATTGGTACTAAGGTATTTTATACTGATATGGAACATGTAATAATGAATGGTATAGAAGCCCCAACAACTAAGCAAATAAAAGGAGGTAAATTTGAGTTTAAATTTGATGTTGAAAATAATTCGGGCGAAGAATTGTACTACAAAATATATTTCCAAAACGAAGACTATAAGTTTACGGAAGAGGATAGTTTAAGTACTGAAAATTTTTATGGTTCGTGGGGCGATAATACTGATGTAGGATTTAAAAAAATACCAAAAGACGTTACAAGTATTACTGATTATTTTAAAATAGCAGGTAACCCACGTAACGAGCGCAAATACTACGGTGTAGCTATGAACAACTATAACGTAAACCCCGAACAGGTTACTACTATGATTAATACCATAAAAAGAAATGAACCTTTTTATGCAAGTATTATAAAAAAAGCTGAAGACCAAAAACGAACCGTTGAAGAACAACTTAACCTAGAGGCTATATTTTGCTTGTGTATAGATAGAAATGTAGGTGTGGTTAATCATAAATGGAAACGTAACCCACGCATGGGTAAATACAGTACTTTGCTGGTAGTATGTACCAAACAAGAATTGAACAATATACCCGATTATATACAAGATATAACCCAAACACACCACGATAAATACATAAATCCGTACCAATATTTTTTACAAGGCGAGGGTAAAGGCATTACTACCGTGTTAGACACTAATACCATTACGCTTAAAAGTAAGTTAGATTTATCAAAAGGAATATTTATAAATACTGCTAACCAACAAACGGAGCAAAAATTAGATTACCTAACCAACGATTGCAATAGTAACCAACAAAAATATGAAGAGGCACATGTAGAACAATTTTTTCATTACGAAGATAAAGACTTTAAACTAAACACAATACCAGTAATTGCTGATGTTTTGGCTAATGAATATACATTAGATGATTACCATAATGCCGAAAAAATGTACAAAGAAGCCGCAATGGTAAAAGATTATATACGAAGTTCTAATTGCCCTTGTAAAACAGTAAGTGTAAATAAAACAGAAAACTATATACAGCTATTAAACCCTGCAAGTACTAGTATAGCTAGCGCCAAAAAAGAAAACGTAGGTATAAAAACACGTGTAGGATATACCTACGGAAAGTTTACCGCCAAAATAAAATTTCCACCATTAATTAATAAAACCAATGTGTGGACGGGTGTTACCAATGCTTTTTGGATGTTGTTTCAAGATTCGCAAGAGTGGAATAACCGCCGAGAAAGTACAACAGGATACCTTAACAAAGGAGATGATTATGTGCCCAACACTCCACGCGTACGTACTACATACTATTCCGAAATAGATTTTGAAATAGTAAAAGCCACACAACGTTGGCCCTTAGATAATTATAAAAATAAAACACTACAGCCTGAAGACGCCCAGCATAACGAAAATATAATGGTAGGCTTAACCAACTGGGATTTATCTAACAAAGACCCAAAAAATTATTTTCATGGTATTGATACCATACAACATAATACGAGCTATTACGAAGCATTTAGATGGTCTGATTATTACAAAGCCTTAACTATTCGTAGTCCGTATAGCAACAACGAAATGTTTAACCGAGATTATTATTATTATCAAATAGAATGGACGCCAACAGCTATTATATGGAGAGTTGGCCCTGAAAAAAATAAGTTAAAAGAACTGGGTTATATGAATGCTGATGTTACCAGTATTCCTAATAATCAAATGTTGATGAATGTTACACAAGAATATCATTTATCAAAATGGTGGCCACCAATACCTTTTAAACAAGAGTTTACACCGTTTTTAAAAAACGATTTGATAGGAAAAGTGTATGAATTTGAAATAGAATAGTTGTATTAATTACGAATTAAAAATTACGAATTACGTTTCAAATCAAAATAATAAATCAACACTTAATATGATAT
>JBEBIC010000386.1:0-1922 GCA_040080595.1 Bacteroidia bacterium
TAAAATTCATAATTCGTTTACAAAAACAAGCCTAAATGTTTTTACTTTTGTAGCAAATTCAACAAAAACAAAATTCATAATTCGTTTTGCGGATTATACAAGCGAGAACCTTTTTTAAGCGTGTAAATAATCTCTCCCTGAAAATCAATTTCGCCTGTAGGTTGCGATGCGTAAGGGTATAGCGTTGATAATAAATTGTAGGTATGTTGCTTTGTTAATGCAGGCATATAGTTTATCATTAGTGTATTGCCTGTTGCGGTTCTGTCCGACCTAAACGCCATATTATCTACATACTTGCCTGATAGTGAAACGCCTAATCCTTTTTGCGAATAGCCCGCTTGCACTAATAATCCTTGCCCATATTTATAGGTAAAATTATTGAGTTTTGATGGGTCGTTAATTTTGTAGGCATACTCTGCAAATACATTTACTTTACCACGTATTACATTCATACGAGCAGCCCAAGTACCCACGTTTTCGGGCAGTTTGTATATAGGATCTTCGTCTTTTTGATATTTACTTACAAAGCTCCCTCCCACTATTACTTTCAATGGCTTGTCGGCCAAGGGTTTTAGGAGTTCGTTTATATTTATTTCGCCATCGGCACCACGCACTATACCTGGTCCTTGTGCAAAAAAGAAACGTTGCTTACCTGTAAAACCTTTGAGATAGATACCTGCAATGGGGTTGTATTTAATCTTTACACCTTCCATAGCATTGTCGTAACCAAGCGCACGTTCTTCGTAGCTCCTAAACACTAAACCACTACCGTATTGCTCATAAAAATTACCTACAGTTATGTCCAAATTATCTACTTTGTAATTGGCATATTTAAATGGAATACCAGCACCACGGTAACGAGGGTCAAAGCCCAAAATTTCGTTTAAATAACTCTCAAAACGCACGCCAGCCGTTAGGTTGCCACGGTTGTATATTAAATTGGAAAACGTGTTGGTTCTAAACTTTTCGGGTACTACGGGTGCACCTATTAAGGAATCTTTGTTGTAATACTGAAAATCAGTTTGGAAATTTCCGTGTACTTCGCCTAGGTTTTGTGCCACGGTTAGGGTGGTACAAAACAATAGAGATATAGCTATACTAAGTAGTTTTTTTGCGTGCATAAATTATGTGTAAAATGTAGTGTTATTAATGCTTTGGTAGTACTATTTGCGTAGTATCGCCTGCGGCTACTTTTTGTATGAGTTTGTATAGTTCGTCTTCATCGCCTGCATTGTAGCCGTTGTGCTGATACACAATTTCGCCTTTGCCGTTTAATAAAAACGTATGCGGAATGGTGTTAATGTTTAGCGCACGTTTAGCATCGCTGTTAGGGTCTAGGAGTATGTCGTAGTCCCAGTTTTTACCATTTACAAATGGCCCAACTTTAGATTTGTTGCGCTCATCATCAATAGATATGGCTACTATTTTTACGCCAGTTTCTTTTTGCCAATCGGTATATACATCATTAAGGGCGTTAAGTTCCTTAATGCAATTGGTGCACCATAGCGCAAAAAAACTAATGTAAATGGGCTTGCCGCCGTTGCTTAATGTGCTTAGGTTTACTTTTTTACCATCGAGCGTTTGAAGTTCTACGTTGGGTAATGTTCGTTTATCTTGTGCAAACGCAGTGCTCATGGCACATGTTGCAATTAGGAGTAGGGCTATTTTTTTCATAGTGTAAATGTAAACAAAAACAATTCCATAATTGAAGTGGTTTTTAATAAGTGGTAAAATTGTGGGAGAGTTTTATCATATTTCTCCTGATATTTTAAGTCCTATTATAATTCCAAAAAACATTCCTAATACTACAAAGGACAATGTGTTCGAAATTAAAACTCTTTGTCTATTTTCTGGCTTGTAGTTTGAAAAAAAAAATGAAAAAGTGCAAAGCAAACTGTGTCCAAAATTGTTAGATAAATAGC
>JBEBIC010000112.1:0-8840 GCA_040080595.1 Bacteroidia bacterium
AGTCATAAAACCACCAAAGCTCCAGCCATGAATACCTAAGCGTGTAGCATCAACGTAACGTTGTTGTTTTAAATAATTTACGCCTACTAATTGGTCTTCCGTTTCTACCGTACCTAACTTACGGTGTGTAGCTTGTTCAAACGCTTTGCCTCTGTTATCGCTACCTCTACCATCAAGTGTAAAAACAATAAACCCTTTTTGCGCCATATAATGGTACCAAAGTTCGCCACCTGCTAGCCATGTGTTTTTTATAAGTTGCACGTGCGAACCATTGTATAAATATACCAATACTGGATATTTTTTAGTACTATCAAAGTTGGTAGGTAAAAACATACGGCACTGCAACGGCGTGCCCTGTGCGTTGTTGAGCGTAAATAATTTCATAGTACCTAGCGCATAGTCGGCTATAGGGTTAGGTGCAGTGTGTATAACGCTTGCGGTGTTTTTAGCAGTATTTATAATACTTACCACACGTGGCACAGTTGTACTTTGATGATTATCTATTGCATACGAAAAGTCATAATTCATAGCTGTAGTGTGTTGCCCCAGCCCTTGTGTAATAAGTGTTTTAACGCCTGTGTTTATATTTAACTGATAGGTTTCATTGTTTAAAAAACTACTCTCGTTGCTTGCATAATATACATTATTTTTAGTATCAATACCGTGTAATGCAAGTACTTCGTAGTTGCCTTTGGTAAGTTGTTTTAGTAGTGTTCCGTTTACATCGTATAAGTATAAATGGTTGTAACCGTCTTTGTTGGTTTGCCATATAAACTGTTGCGCATTGTTAGGGTTAAAATATAAGGCATGTTGTGGTTCGGTATATTTTTCGTCGGTTTCTTCAAACAATGTTTTTATGTATGCACCGCTAGAAGCATTGTAACTGTTCAGTTTCATAGCGTTTTGTGCGCGGTTTACTTCGGCTACATATATAGTTTGTTCATCGGGACTCCAGCTTATGTTGGTTAAATATTTGTCTGCTGGTTCGCCCGTTTGTAAATACACAGTAGCTTTAGTAGCCACGTTATATACGCCTATACTAACTGTTTGCGAAGCATTACCCGCAAACGGATACTTAATATTATTGGCTACTGCGGGTGTTTTGGTCCAGTCTATAATTGGGTAATCGGTTACTTGTGTTTGATCTACTTTATAAAACGCCAACAAGTTTCCTTTGGTGCTCCAAAACGTACCTTTGGTTATACCAAATTCGCTACGACTTGCTGCTTGTCCATACACTATGTTGTGCGAACCATTGGTAGTTACTTGTACTTTGTTGCGTCCATCTTGTATGCTTAGGTTGTCGCCCTCGGTAAATGCTACACGATGCGCTATTACAGCTTTGTCGGCATTTTCCATTTCGGACACATCATAAAAATAACCTGTGGCACTTACTAACTTAGTAGCTATGTTATACGTTAATAAAAACTTTTTGTGGTTAAATGTAAAACTCGTAGCATCAGCCCAATCTGCCATTGGCAAGGCTTGTAGCGTATCTTGCGTTATGGTTTTTAGTTGCTTATTAATACTGTTTAGTGTAACTGTTTGTACTAATTTGTTAGCCGAGGCATTCATTACCACAAGCTCGTTATTAGTAGTGGTATAGCTGTAATTAGTACTACTTGGCAACCATTGCAAGTTGGCTAACTTGCTTGGTGCAAGGCTTGTACGTCCTTTTAGCACAGCTTCGTCAATAGTTAATAATTTGGTTTGTGCCGTGCAAATACTTGTAATTAATACTAGGCTAATTGTTAGGTAATGTTTCATATTTGGTTGTGTAATTTTAAATTAGTTTAAAGTAAAAAACGTTTTACTCAAACGTAATCAACAATTGATTTTTTTCAACGGCATCGCCTTTGTGTATGGCGATTTTTTTAATTACACCATCGGTAGGCGATTTTAAACTATTCTCCATTTTCATGGCTTCCAATACAATAAGTGCATCGCCTTTTTTTATCTCTTGTCCTTCGCTTACTACTATGTTTAGTACTAAGCCAGGCATAGGCGCTTTAAGTTCGTTTATTTTTTTAGCACCCAAATTTTCCATACCCAATTGTTTTAGTAAGGCATCGTACTCATCTTTTACGCTTACAGTGTAGGTACTGTTGTTTACTTTTAGGCTTATGGTTTTGTCGTCGTAGTTTACTTTTACTACCTCTACATTATACGACACATTGTCTTTAATAATGCTAAGACTACCATTTTTATTGGTAATAGTATCTAAGTAAAATGGTGTTTCGTTTACCGTGCCATTTGTACCGTTGTTAGTAGCTACGTTATAGGTAGTAGTGTTTATCGTTGCTGTGTACATAGAGTTATCGTTTATTTAATTTGTATTTTTTCGCTTTCATTTATGGTATTACTTAATACGTGCATTAGGTAAGTGCCTGCATGTAAGTTATTTACATCAATAGTAAGTGTATTGTTTCCTTTGGTTAATGTTGCTGCGGAGCGTTGTACTAGTTTTCCTGCAATATCGTATAAAGTTATACTCGTCATTTCGTTTGCGCTACTATTTTCTATAGTAACTTGCATAGTTTGCGTAGCGGGCATTGGGTAAATAGTTACTACGTTAGCTTGGTTACTTATGTGGTGTAGAGCATTAGCCGTTTGTGGTCGCCAACAGTTAATAATAGCTTGTTTACTTGCACTACCACCACAAGCAGGAATAGTGTACATATCGGCTATAGTTTTTAATAAGTCGTGGTGGTTAAAATTATTGTTGTACGTACCGCCTTGTACCATCTTGCCTATAAACATAGTAGCTATGGTGTTAGCGGTAGGTAAACCTAATAAACTTTCGTCTTCATCATAATGAATAATTAATAAGTTGTTGCCCGATTTTGCCCAAGTAACCAAAGCGGGCAAGTTGTTACTCAACCAAGTATCACCTGCGCTTATAGCTACCGAAGACAATAAAAATGGGTCGTGCATATTGTGTGCGTTGTTGGGTATTATAAATGATACCGTAGGTAAACTATCTAAGTTAGTAGGCATATTGCTATACGGTTGATGTGTAGTAGCAGAAATTTGATTAGTCCCAGTACCTATCCAATACGCCCATGGGCAGTGGCGTTTTACATATGTACCTGCTGTAAATATAGGGTCGCCTACGGCAGGTAAATCTTCGCTAAAACCTTTAAATGTATAACCATTGCCAATAAGCGAAGCGCCCAAATTACAGGTACTATAAGGCGTTCCACTAGGTTGGTTGTCATTAGTTACCCCTTGATTATCGCCTGAGTAGAGATGTAAATAATTAGGTTGGCTGGGGTGCGTTATACCATGCGAGTCCGAAAATAATGCACAGTTAGTATCGCCAATTAAACTATTAATATAAGGTGCATTGCTACTCCCCACAATATTGTTGTAGCCTTTGTTTTCTAGCATTACCAACACTACGTGGTTAGGCTTGGGTAAGGTTTGTGCTGTTGCGTTGTTTACTATTAATAAAAGTACTATTAGGTTAGTAAGGTGTATTTTCATGTGTATAAAATGACATTTAATTTGTTGTAAATATACTTTTTTTACATAAAAATGAATGTTGAATTCGTGCAAAATTAAATGTAATAAATAATTATATTTACACACCATTTACTCACTACACACATTACATTATGCGCTTTGCACTATACGGAAACACTTACAACACTAAGCTAAAGCCTTTTGTGCAAGCCTTGGTTAATAAATTACAGGCAAGTAAATCTACGTTGGTTATACACCATACCTATTACGATTTATTGCAGCACGATATAGACTTTGCCACTCCGCCCCAATTATTTAGTTCGGCTAATACATTAAACACTATGGCCGACGTACTTATATCAGTAGGTGGAGACGGTACTATGCTAAGTACTATTAAATATGTGCAAAATACTGCAATGCCTGTAATAGGCTTAAATGCTGGTCGTTTGGGGTTTTTGGCTAACATTGCTAAAGACGAAATAGACGTAGCCATAGACGCACTCATCAACAACGAATACACTATTGAAACCCGTAGTTTGTTGCGCCTCAACACTACACTTAATTTGTTTGACGGCTTTACCTACGCCCTTAACGAATGTACTATACACAAGCGCGACTCTGCCGCCATGATAACTATTCACGCTTATTTAAACGATGAATTTTTAAACTCTTATTGGGCTGATGGTTTGATAATAGCCACTCCTACAGGTTCTACCGCTTACTCATTAAGTTGTGGTGGGCCTATTGTAACTCCTGATTGTGCCAACTTTATTATTACTCCTATTGCACCACACAACCTTAATGTGCGCCCATTAATTATTCCTGATAATAAAACTTTAAAATTAAAAGTAGAAGGCCGACAAAACAATTTTTTGGTAACGCTCGACTCTCGTTCGCAAACCATAACTTCCGACTTTGAAATTATACTTACCAAAGACCACTACTCGTTTAAAACCATAAAATTAAATAACCAAACATTCTTTAATACCTTACGTAATAAGCTGTTGTGGGGCATTGATAAACGGAATTAACATATATCAATTACGAATTAAAAATTACGTTTAATACTCATAATTTACAAGTAACAAATAATTACTTAATCAACTACATGACTAACATAGCCATATTTGCATCGGGTGCAGGAAGCAATGCACTTAATTTAATTAATTATTTTAAAAATAATACACAAGTAAATATAGCTTGTGTGGCTTGTAACAACCCTAATGCAGGCGTTATAGCCAAAGCGCAAGCAGAGCATATACCCATACTGTTGTTTGATAAACCAATGTTGAATAACGAAACAGAGTTTATGCAAACGCTTGCTACCTACGATGTAAATTTTATAGTATTAGCAGGTTTTTTGTGGAAAATCCCTGCTTACTTAACGCATAATTTTGCCAACAAAATAGTAAACTTACACCCTGCATTATTGCCCAATTATGGAGGTAAGGGTATGTATGGTATGCATGTACACACTGCTGTTATTGCTAACCGAGAAACACAATCGGGCATTACTATACATTACGTAAACGAACATTACGATGAGGGACAAATAATAGCGCAGTACACCACTACCCTACTTCCACACGACACGGCTGAAACATTAGCACACAAAATACACGAGTTAGAACATACTTATTTACCACAGGTAATAAATGAGGTTATACAAAAACAAATAGCGCATTAATCTAACTATTTTTTATATTAGCAAACTAAAACCAAATACAAACATTAATCGTATTTAATTTAAATATCAAATAATAATAAAACCATGAGTATAAGACAACGCATTATTTCAGCACTAACCGCAGGCATTATTTTGTTAATGATAACCAGTATTTCGTTTAACGATGTGCATTCCAACACAGGGGGAGCAATTCCAGGCAGAACTAGCTCTCCTTCCGATGGTTTAAATTGTACCAGTTGCCATGGCGGAACTGCCACAGCACAAACAGGTTGGATAACATCTAACGTGCCTGCAAGTGGTTACATACCAGGTGCTACATATACCTTTACAGCAACAGCAGTACAGGTAGCGTGTGTTAAATTTGGTTTTCAAATATCGCCACAAAGTATAACGGGTACACTGTTAGGCTCGCTTATAGCTACTAATAGCACCGAAACTCAAATAGTAGGGACTAAATACATTACTCACACAGCTACAGGCACAAGTGCAGTTGGTGGTACTAAATCGTGGTCGTTTGATTGGACTGCGCCAGCAACTAATATTGGCGCAGTAACTTTTTATGGTGCATTTGTTGGTAGTAATAGTAGTAATTCTTCAAGCGGAGATGCCGTTTATACTACAACACTTGTAGTACCCGCATGTACAGTACCTGCAACACCAGGTTTAATATCGGGCAATATAACCCCATGCGTAGGTAGTACCCCTAGCTATAGCATAAGTGCAGTAAGTGGCGCAACTAGTTATACTTGGGCTATACCATCGGGCTGGTTGGGTACATCTACCACCGCATCTATTAACACTACAGTAGGTGCATTATCGGGTAATGTTACTGTTACGGCCAATGATGCCTGCGGAGCAAGTGCGCCACAAGCATTAACAGTAACAGCAAGCGAAATAGCTACAATAGGCATAAGTAAAACTAATGTACTATGCAATGCTGGCAATACAGGAACCGCAACAGCTACCCCTACAGGAGGTACAGCACCTTATAGCTATAGTTGGGATACATCGCCAATACAAACTAATGCTACTGCAACCGCACTTACTGCGGGCGTATATAACGTAACCGTAACAGATGCGAATACGTGTTCCAAAACAATGTCGGTAACTATTACCGAACCATCAAGTTTAAATGCAACCGCATCACTTACTCATGTACTTTGTAATGGAGGAAATACAGGGGCTGCAACCATTTTGGGAGCAGGAGGAACAGCACCTTATACCTATAGTTGGAATACATCGCCTGTGCAAACAACATCAACCGCTACCGCACTAGCCGCAGGTAATTATACGAGTACTATTAAAGATGCTAATAATTGTACAGCATTAGGCTTAGCTACTATTAACCAACCTGCTGTATTAACAGCTACTACAATGCACACTAACGTATTGTGTAAAGGTGGTAATACAGGTACTGCTATGGCTATGCCAAGTGGCGGTACAGCTGCATATAGTTATAGCTGGAATACAAGCCCAATACAAACTACAGCTACCGCAACTAACTTAGCAATAGGTACTTATATAGTAACTATTACTGATGCTAACAACTGTACAACTACTGCACAAGCCACTATTACCGAGCCTACCACAGCATTAAGTACCACAAGTAATGTAGTTAGTAATGTGTTGTGTAATGGAGGTACTACAGGAAGCGCATCAGTAGCTGCTACTGGTGGTACAGCAGGCTATAGCTATAGTTGGAATACAAGTCCTGTACAAACCACAGCTAATGCAACTAACTTAGCCGCAGGAGTTTATATAGCCACAGTTACCGATGCTAAGGGTTGCGTAAGCAATGCTACACTAACTATTACTCAACCTACTGTTTTATTACCCAACATAACGCCTAGCCCTGCCTATTGCCAAGGTTCGGCTACAGGTACTGCTGCTGCCGAAAACCCAGGCGGAACACCACCTTATACCTATAGTTGGAATAGTACACCAGTGCAAACTACAAGTTTTGCATCAGGCTTAGTAGCAGGTACTTATACTTTAACTATTACCGATTCTAATAATTGTGTAGCTAATGTAAACACTACCATTACAGAGCCTACTGCACTAATAGTAAGTGCTACACAAACAGATGTACTATGCAAAGGTGGCAACTCAGGTACAGCTACTGCAACCGCCAATGGTGGTTCGGGTGGTTATACCTATAGTTGGAATACTACACCAGTACAAAACACAGCCGTTGCCACTAACTTACCCGCAGGTGTATATACCGTAACTGCTACTGATGTAAATAGTTGTACTATTACAACCAACGTTATTATTACTGAACCCACATCGGCAATAAGTGTAAGTGCAACATCAACTAACTCTGCGTGTACCTCAGCTACTGGTACTGCCAGCGCAATAGCTACAGGTGGCACAGGTACACTTACCTATAGCTGGAATACAAGCCCTGCGCAACCCGTTGCTAACGCTACAGCTATGCCATCAGGCACTTATACCGTAACAGTAACTGATGCTAATGGTTGCACCGATACTGCTATGGCTACTATTAGTAATCCGTCGGGGGCTAATGCAAGCATAAGTAGTAGTACCAATGTACTATGCAATGGTGGTACAACAGGTGCTGCTACTGCTACTGCCACAGGTGGTTTAGCTCCTTATAACTATAGTTGGAATACATTGCCAGTAGCTACCACTACTAGCGTAACTAACTTAGCCGCAGGTAGCTATACCGTAACCGTAACAGATGCTAGCGGTTGTGTAACTACCGCAATAGCTACTATTACACAAACTGCTGCCATAAGCGGTACAGTTACCAAGGCCAATGTTTTGTGCAGTGGTATGAACACTGGTAGTGCAACTATTACAGGTACAGGAGGTACAGCACCTTACACCTATAGTTGGAATACAAGCCCAGTACAAACTACCCCTACCGCAAGTAATTTGTTTGCAGGTGGTTATGTATGTACAGTAACAGATGCTAATGGTTGCACAGGTACTAAGAGTGTATCTATTACACAATCTACCGCATTAGCAATAACCAAAACCAAAACAGAACCTTCGTGTGCAGTATGCGTAGATGGTGCTGCGGGAGTAATAGTTAGTGGAGGTTCTGCACCTTATGCGTATAGTTGGAATACATTACCAGTACAAACTACGGCATCAATAACAGGTGTTGGCGCAGGTAAGTACATTGTAACCATAACTGATGCTAACGGCTGTGTAAAAAAAGACAGTGTTACACTTAGCTTTGTTACAGGTATTGTACAACAAACAGCTCAAAATAGTACCTACACGCTATATCCTAACCCTGCTACACATACGTTAAACGTGGCAGTAACATTAGCTCAAGCGTCAGCTACAGAGTTGTATATTACTAATACATTAGGCGAACAATTAGTAAACTATACGCAAGCAAGCACTGCCGCATTTACCAAAACAATAGATGTATCAACACTTGCTTCAGGTATTTATTTTGTGGTACTACATACTAATAATGAAACTATAACTAAACGTTTTGTAAAGGAGTAAACTAGTTTATACTACAGCTATTGATATAAATACTTATAAAAGATTAAATTATTTCATTAATTTTAACCTAAATAGAATAAACACTTAATGAACTAAAAAACACTAAAGTTAAAATACAGCGTAAGCTAAAGATATCCTGTACATCTGAAATTAGACAATTCAAAAACCCACAGGAGAATGAGCAAACGCCTCACGTATAATG
>JBEBIC010000113.1:0-8824 GCA_040080595.1 Bacteroidia bacterium
CAGCAGTAATGTTGGGGCTTAGTAGTTTGTTTCACGCAGTTATTCTGCGTGATTTTCAAGATTTTTTACTTACATTTACACAGTTAGCAATAGGTCTTTTGGTAGTATATGTAGGTATTGCAAGCCTATTGTTGGTGTGTATTAGTTGGTATTGGAATTATTTTTCGTTAATAAAAGCTATTATATTTAGTAGTGCAGTAGGCGTATTTTTGTATATATTAGTCACATTATTAGGGCACACATTTAACGATAGTCATACTACAACACAATTATTTATTGACGTAGCGTGGCAAATGATAGAGCAAGGGGCTGGAGGTTTCGTTACGTATTCGCTACTAAGCATAGGATATAAAAACATAAATTAGTACTAACATAAAACAATTTAACACATGAAAAAACAATACATAACTATAGCCGCATTAGCGCTATTAACTGTAGTAGTTGGCTGCAAACGAAAATTACCCGTAGCCTGTATTACTGCTGCTAAAACAGAAGCATTGGTAAATGAAGAATTATCGTTTGCATCATGTGCAACCGATGCCGCATCCGTTAATTGGAGTTTTGGCGATGGTTCAAATGCCGAAGGCGAAAGTGCTGCGCACAAATATACCAAAGCAGGGACGTATGCTTTAGGAATGCGTGTTCTATCCAAAAAAAATAAAGCTTCAGATAACATTACCGTAATTGTTACAGTAAAAGATGCGCCTGTAGCAGTAGCAAAATCGCGCTACTTAACCAAAATAGTATTAAAAGCATTCCCACAAGACAATGCAGGCACTAAGTGGGACGCTGGTGTTGGTGGGTTTGGCTCAAGCGATGCAGATATATTTATCAACTTTGGTGCAGACAGTACTATACTATTTCATTCGGATTTTGTAACTAATGCTACACAAGCCATTTTACCTAAAACATACAACATAGGCGCATTTAATTTTAAACTAGAAGACAAAAATTATTTTATCGATTTATTAGACGATGATGGCAGTGGAACAAGTAATCTTACCTCAGCAAGAATACGTACACTTGTTGCTAACCTAGGCACAGCAGTTGCTACCAACGGAAAAATTACCGTTACCGATACCAATTGCTCGGTAGATGTATATTTTGAAGAACGATAACTAATTACAAAAAAAGTGCTGTATTAAATTATACAGCACTTTTTTTTATTTCAACACAATATTTTAAAACCAATTGCGTTTACATAGTATAACTTAACTAACTATTTTATATGATTAAAACATCTACTCCAAAAAACGTAACGCAAAACACTGGTAATAACCAACCCAGCAAACTTGTTTTGCAAAACATTATTAATTACTCTCGTAGTATTGAGGTAGTTAATTTAACCGCTAACACTACTCCTGTATTGCTTGTACTGAATTAGGTAATTTGAAAAAATGATGATGTGTTAATTTGAAACTTATTGGCAAAATATTAAATTAATTTCTCGCAGTGTTTCACAGATTAAAAGCGCAGTGTTTCGCTGAGTTTTAATCTGTAAAAGAATTACCTAATTACTAACTTATCTAAATAGTTGTAAATTCTTACCGTAATTCGTAATTTTTAATTCGTAATTATTTTGTTATTGATTTATACAACTGCATAAGCTGCGTACTTGTATGCTGTGGGTGAAATTGCTGTGCATACTCCAAGCCTAAGGTTCTCATACGATTAGCAAAAGCATCGTCGTTGAGTATTTTGGTAATCCCTTCGGCTATTTCCTCATCGTTGGTAGGGTTTACTAATATAGAATTTTTCCCTGCTGCTTCGGGTAAGCTAGACACGTTACTTGTAATAACAGGTGTGCTACTCAACAATGCTTCTAACACAGGAATACCAAAACCTTCAAATATACTTGGATAAATAAACACACTCGCCAACTGATAAAAATATGGTAGTTCGTTATTATCAATGGTACCCAAAAACTGTATGCGTGTATTCATATCATACTTGGTAATGTAGGCTTGTACGGTTTTCATATACTCTGTTTTACGTCCAATAATTACTAAGGGCACGTCCTTATCTTTAAGCTGACGCACCGCTTTAAGTACCGTAAGTAAGTTTTTACGTTCCTCAATAGTACCTACATACAGTAGGAAACGTGGCGGTAACGAATATTTTTGACGTATGGCTTGTTTTTTATCTTCATTGGTAGCTTCCAAAAATTGGTCATTAGCGCATTGGTATATTACCTCTACACGTTGTGGTGCTACGTTGTATAAGTCTATTAAATCTTGCTTGGTAGTTTGGCTTACTGCTATTATTTTATCGGCATTGTCGCAAGCATTTCTAAACTTATAATCGTATATTTTACGGTCTATCCACGGGTACAAATGCGGGTAGCGTACAAATATTAAATCGTGTATAGTAACTACGCTTTTGGCAGTACTACTTTTTATATTAAAGGGTAATTCGTTGCTCAAGCCATGGTAAATATCCAAACGTTCTTTGTTGAATGATGATGTAACGCCATAACTACGCCATGCACCGTGTAAGTGTTTGTAAAATCCACTATCAGCGGTATGTAACTGAAACTTACCACTAGAGCGTATCGTTTGGTAAAACCTACTCTTACGTACTTTTGGAGCGTATAAGTGAAACTTGTTACCCTCGCCGTGGTAAGTGTGCAACGATTTTAATAGCGAACGTGCATAATTGCCCAATCCGCTAGTGTTCATAAATGCACGCTTGGCATCAAATCCTATTTTCATATAATTAAATTAGTTTTTTAAACAGCCACATTATACTCACGCAATGCACTATTGAGCGATGTTTTTTTATCAGTACTTTCCTTACGAAGTCCTATTATTAAGGCACATGGCACTTGGTAACTTCCCGCAGGAAATGTTTTGGTATAGCTACCAGGTATTACTACCGATCGTGCAGGCACACGCCCTATATATTCTATAGGAGTTGCGCCTGTTACATCTATTATTTTGGTACTTGCTGTAAGTACTACGTTTGCACCTAATACAGCTTCGGTTTCTACGTGTACACCTTCTACTACTATACAACGTGAACCTATAAAACAATTATCTTCTATAATAACTGGTGCTGCTTGCACAGGCTCTAACACACCGCCAATGCCCACGCCACCACTCAAGTGTACATTCTTACCTATTTGTGCGCACGAACCTACTGTAGCCCATGTATCTACCATTGTGCCTGCATCTACATACGCACCTATGTTTACATAACTTGGCATAAGTATTACGCCTTTGGCTAAATATGCACCGTAACGAGCCACAGCGTGGGGTACTACACGTACGCCTAAGGCTTCGTAACCTCGTTTAAGTTCCATTTTATCGTAAAACTCCATAGGGCCAGCCTCCATAGTTTTCATACCTTGAATTGGGAAATAAAGTATTACTGCTTTCTTTACCCAATCATTCACAAGCCAAGTTCCAGTAGCGTTATCGGCCACACGAATACGACCTTTATCTAACTCTTCAATTATAAAACGTATGGCGTTTTGTGTTTCGGGTTGTTGTAATAATTCTCGGTTATCCCAAGCGGTGTTTATTATGGTAATGTAAGGTGTGTACATATTGATATAAATGTTTTTTTAGATTGATGATGTATTGTTTTGTAGTTTTAACGCATCAAAAATAACTTTATTTAACCAATAATACTACCTATTATGCCCCGAATACTTGCTATTGATTATGGATTAAAACGTTGTGGAATAGCCGTAAGCGACCCATTGCGCATAATAGCTACGCCACTTACTACGGTTGCGGCTAACGAATTGTTTCCGTTTTTAACTACTTATTTTAGCACCAACGAAGTAGATACCATAGTAATAGGATTGCCCAAACGCCTTGATAACACTGACACACATAGTACACCCTTTGTACTAAAAGCCATTGAAGCACTCAATAAAAAATATACTACCAAAAAAATTGTACCCTTAGACGAACGCTTTACCTCCAAAATAGCCCTAAACGCAATGCTTGCAGGAGGTACAAGCAAAAAAGACCGAGCTAACAAAGCAACGATAGACCAACTAAGTGCTACTATTATATTGCAAGATTATATGCGTGGTATTTAAGGGAGTTATTACTTCTTCTGCAATAACTCTATGGCTTTTTTAAGTTCGTCTATTTGGGTTTGTTGGTTTTCTATTATAGATTTAAGTTCGGCGTTGTTATTAGAGGATGAGGCATTCTTTTTTAATACTTCTATTTGAGCTTGTTGGTCTTGCATACCTTTTACTAATAAGGGAGTGAGTTTACCATAATCTACCATCCACGGTTGAGTTTTGGCGTCGTCTCCGCCTTTGTGTACAGCATCAGGATATATAGTATATAATTGTTGTGCTATAAAGCCATTCAATACTTGCTTTGTTTCATCTGTCTTATAGTTATAATCCTTTACATTTATTTTAAGTATATCATTTATACCAAAGCGTGTATTTTTTACATTTTCTTTTAATCGTTCGTCAGACGTAGTGTTATATGCAACACTTGATGATGTTGGGTAAGTTATACCGCCTAAAAGTCCTCCTGCTCTATAAAAACCAACTAAATAACCTGTAGCTGCCGAAGTTGGACCTGCAGCAATGTGCATTACCCAGCCTGAACCTGCTCCACTACGTTGGAATCCTGTATAATAATCCAAACCAGCCCCTGTGCCAAACTCAACTCCATCTACATTACTTGAGCCATTCCATATATTACCTGTTGGTACTGCATTTGTTGTTCTAAAAATACCTTGCCCTACTACATCAAGATTTCTTGTAGGCACTGCATTACCAATACCTACGGCTCCTGCAAAGTAGCTTGGTGCAGTTGCATCACTTGCATATACACTCCATTTGTTAGAGGCTTGTATAGTAGATATACGTACACCATAACCATTAGTAATAGTACCTCCTCCGCTATTAGCTACTTCAAAAATACCAGCATAACCATTGGTAATAGTACCTGTAGATAGATTGTTTATATATGTTGCAGAACCCTGCGCAGTAGTTATAGTATTAGTACCACTATGGCTCATATCATTAGTAGAACCTATTACACCATTAATAGTACCTGTTTGCGCAGGCGATATAGTAACACGGTTTACCGCTCCATACTGTGTACCAGTAAAGTTATTAGTTTGATTAAGTATAACTTCATTCCAACCTGCATGAAAATTACTTGGGTTGGCTGCACTTATTACAGGATTCATAGTGCTGAGTGTAGTTATGGCTATACTTGGGTCGGTGTTTACTACCGTTAATTTATATGCTGGATTAGAGTGATTTATCCCCACATTACCATTTTCTGTTATACGCATGCGCTCAGTAAGTGTGGTGCTTGCATCGGGTGTAGTATGAAAAGTAAGGCGTGTAGGTAAATCGCCTGCACCACCTGCTAAATCTCGGCTTGCACGTATGCTAGCTTGTGCTGCTGCTAAGGTATTATCTCCAAAATTTAAATAACCCATATCGCTACTTGCTACTGTAAGTGCGGTACTTTGACGTAAGGTTAAGTTAGCTGCTGCTGTTCCTGCTGTTACGTTGCTTACTTCTAAGTCGGCAGTGTTGATGGCTATGCTGGGTTGTATATTACCTATGTAGGTTTTGTTTAATAATACACCTGCATAGTTACCTCCAATACCGTATATGCTATAAGTAGTATTTGCGGTATTGTGATACCCTAAATAGCCTGTAGCTTCGGTATAAGCTACATTTTTAACATTACCCTTAACCCCATGGTAAGCAGTAGTTGTAGAACCGCTTGTATGATTACCAGTAATAGCATCTTCGGTATTGTTGGAAGATAGCGCTGTTAATTTAGCATTAGGAGTAGTAGTATTTATACCTACATTACCTGCACTGGTTACACGCATTTTTTCGGTATTGTTGGTACGGGTTACAAAATCTTGTGCATCGGTAGTACCTACAAAGTTGGTAGCGGGTAATGTGCCACTATTGCCTGTAAGCCCCCAAAACAGACCGTTAGCAACGTTAGGTGTAGTGTTATTAATAACATCGCCACTGGCATTGGTACTAAGCACACCTGCATTGGTTAAGTTGGTAAAACGTAAACCCGAGTTACCTGCTGTGCCGTGAGTTATTTCTAGCTTGTTGGCGGGGGTGATATTGTTTATACCTACATTAACGGCATCAACTGCTGTGCCTCCTAATACCAAACTATTACTTGCTCCTACTTTGGCATTATAACCTATAGCGGTAGCATTAGTAAGGTTGTTGGTGCTAACATCAGCGTAAGCACCTAAGGTTGTATTATTACTTCCTGTAGTATTAGTAAATAATGCTCTATGCCCTAAAGCGGTATTATCATTTCCTGTAGTGCTTGTAAACATAGCTTCTAAACCGCTCGCTACGTTATAATTACCTGTAGTGTTACCCGAAAGTGCCGTTACTCCATTGGCTGTATTATAACTACCTATAGTATTAAAATACAAAGAATTGTGTCCAATAGCAGTATTTAAAATCCCTGATGTATTGTTATATAATGCTTGAAATCCAGTTGCTATATTGTAATTACCGTTTGTGTTTGAAAACAAGGCTTTAAAACCTGTTGCCGTATTTTCAAAGCCTGAAGTAGTATTATACAATGCTTGATAACCATTGGCTGTATTTTCAAAGCCTGTGGTATTGCTATATAATGCTTGATAACCATGAGCAGTATTATCAGCCCCTGTGGTATTGGTAAGTATAGCCTGATAACCTGTTGCTGTATTATGTGCCCCTGTGGTATTATTAAGCATTGCCATAGTACCAACTGATACGTTTTGGCTACCTGTGGTATTGGCACGTAAACCAAATGAGCCCATTGAAGTATTTTCGGTACCCGATGTATTACTCTCCATATTAAACGAACCTATGGATACGTTGTTAGCTCCTGTATTAAAAAACAACGATTGTACTCCTATGGCAATATTATCATCGCCACTTATGTTTTGATTTAATGCAGCATATCCCAATGCTATATTTTTAGCCCCTGTAGTGTTTGCTTGCATTGCATTTAAACCCAACGCCACATTATGAAAACCTGTGGTGGTAGCATTTAGTGTATTATTACCCACGCCCACATTATCATAGCCTGTGGTGTTATTAAACAATGAATTACTACCAACAGCAACATTAAAATTACCTGTGCTTAGGGGATTTAGCGCATCAACCCCAAACGATGTGTTGTTAGCGCCCAATAATCCTGCTTGTGCGTTGTTGCGTTTAAATACTACGTCTTGTGCATCGGTAGTACCTAAGAAGTTAGTTCCTGCTGTAGTTCCTGCATTACCTAGCAAATTCCAATTATTACTAGCGGGTATTATGCTACTTAAATCTAACGGCGTACCTGCTACACCATTTACAGTAGTAGTAATATTAGTGCCTGTAAGGGTATTACTTACTGTGTTTACTGCTGGTGCAGTAGCCGAAACACCATTTACAGTACTGTTGATAGTATTGGTAGCGTTGGTTAATGTGTTAGTAGTAGTGGGTACAATTGTACTTGGCGCAACCCATACTGGTGCTATAGCTGTGCCACTGCTTACAAGCACATCGCCTACGTTGCCCGATAAACCTGCGGGACGCAAATCGTTATCAAATTTAACATCGCCAGCCACGTCTAGTTTGGCACTTGGCAAAGATTGTCCTATACCTACATTGCCTGTACCATTAGCTATGCGTATAGCTTCTACATTATTGGCTACTATTTTTAAATCTTGCGCATTAAGCGTTCCTAATTTGTTAGTAGCATTTGCGTTATTTCCCTTTAGTAGCCAAGCTTGTGCTGTTATACTGTCGCTAATAATAGTACTAATATTTTTACCTCCTATTTGCAAACTATCAAACTTGCCAAAGTGTGCATATAAGCTATCGGTTGTAATGTAAGTAGCGGTAAGGGTGTTGGTGAGTATGCTTTTTATAAATGCACTATCGGCTTTTATAAGTATGCTGTAAATACTATCGGTACGGAGGTATTTTAGTACTACGGTATCTTTGGTTGCAAGTGTATTGGTAAGTTGTGAGTTAATATAATCAGTAATGTTTTGTCCATTTACATATATACTATCAAAACGCCCAAACCCCGCTTTAATGCTGTCGGTTTTGATGTATTGGCTTGTTAAAAATTTAATGTAAGCACTATCCGCTTTTATGTAATTAGTAATAATGGTTTTGCTAAGTAATGTATCTGTTTTTATTAGGTGCGCAAAGAGACTATCTATTTGTACCAAATTAAGCACTAAGGTATCTTTGCCTGTTGCACCTATGCTACACATATCTTTCCATGTATTGGTTACATTATCAAAATAATAAAAACAATTTTTAGTAGTATTATACACCAACAAACCATTGGGAGGTGTTGTTATTGCTAACATTTCTAGTTGTGTTAAGCGTGGTGTAAGTAAGCCTTTATCAGTGGCTTGTAATTCTAATATAGCTTTACTGTTGGGTGTGGTTGTGCCTATACCTACGTTGTTTTGGCTGTACGTATTTATAGACAGTAGTACTAATAGAATAGTCGCTGTAAGTTGTACGAAAGATTGTATGTTGTATTTTGTAAAACTTGATTGGGTGTTTAGAACGTGGCGTACAAACCCACCCCTAGCCCCTCCAAGGAGGGGAAGCAGTACGGAATAACGAGTAACATAATTACGCCACGAATTCCCCTCACTCGCACTGAGCGTAGTAGAAGTGTTGGAGGGACTAGAAGTGGGTTTATGTTTCGCTGAGTTTGCGTAATTCGTAATTTGAAATTCGTAATTGTTTTGCGTCTCCATGGGTAAATATATTTTATAGTATGAATATCTTAGTAATATAGTATGTTGTAAATGTATTAAAATTTAATTTGTTTCGTTACTTTTT
>JBEBIC010000114.1:0-8815 GCA_040080595.1 Bacteroidia bacterium
CAATATTGTTGGTGTTTATAAAATGAAATTCGTCTTGTGTGGGCACGGCTATTTGATTAAAATTTTTACCCGCATTTATATTTTTTTGTAGTATATCTAGTTTTTTTAAGATGTCTTTTTCTAGCTTTAAGCGTAGTTTATCTATTACTTGAGCAAGTTCGCTTAGCTGTATTGGTTTTAGCAAAAACTCAAAACAAGATGCTTTTATGGCACGCAAGGCGTATTTTTCGTGGGCTGTGGTAAATACTACGTTAAACTGTGGTGCCGAAAAATGATTAAATACATCAAAGCCTGTTTCGCCATTTAATTCAACATCCAAAAATATAAAATCGGGATTGTGCTCATGTATTGCTTTTACCGCTGTGCTTATAGTAGTACAGGTTGCTGCTATTGTTACATCGGTAAAATTATCGGTTATAAGCACTGACAGTTTTTTTATAGCATTAGGTTCATTATCTATTATTACACAATTCATAATGTGGTATGGGTTTAAAAATTTTCTAAATAAGGAAGCTGTATATTTACCGTTACGCCAGTGTTGGCGGTGTTGTTTACTAATTCAAAACAATTATTACACGCTACATTATTGGTTAAGCAACATAAGCGCAAACGCTCCTTTGCTATGTTTATAGCGCGCGATTGTTTATTAATAGTAGTGTTGTTTGGCACAATTCCCCTTCCGTTATCTATTACGCTTAGGTGCAAAATGTGATTGTTGAGTAGTGTAACAGTTAGTTGTATGTGTGCGTTAGCAATAGTGTTAAAGCCCCCGTGTTTTATACTATTTTCAATAAAGGGTTGTAGTAGCATAGGTGGTATTAATACATTATCAGCATCAATAGTTGGGTCTATGTGTATGGTAAACAAAAACTTAAATGTGGAGTTGTGTTGTTCAAACAGTACATAGTCGTTCAAAAATTTTAGCTCGTTAGTAAGGGGTATGTATTCGTGTTCAGAATTATTTAACGTATTGCGCATAAGCACACTAAAAGCATCTAACTGCGTGTTGGCTAATTGGGTTTCGTTGTTGAGCAATAAGCCTTGAATACTATTTATAGCATTAAATATAAAGTGTGGATTCATCTGGCTTTGATACCTGCTTATGGCACTAGCTTGCTGTGTAAGTGTGTGGGTATTATTTACAATTTGTGTATTTAACACGTTGAGTTTTTGTATAGTATTACGTAACCAATAAGCAAGTGTACACAGCGCACTTATTACCACCACAGCTATTAATGCAAACCAAGCTAATTGTGTTTTTCGCTTGGTTTCTTGTGCTAATTTCAATTGATTTATTTTAGCAATGTTGGCTAGTTTTAGTATTTCATTTTCTTTGGCTACTGTGGCATATTTGGTTTCGTATTCAATGGCGGCATCATTGTTTTTTAGCGCATACATGCTATCTGTTTGGTTCCACATTAGTTTATAATACCGCATAGCATTTTTGTGGTCGTTTAGCTTTTCGTACACCTCAGCATACTGCAAGTTTAATCCGTAGTAATCCTGTACGTCCATTTTGTTTTTTATTCTAATGGCATCTGCGGTAGTTAGGTAGCGCAACGCTAACGAATACTTCTCTTCTATTTGGCACAGTTGGGCGCAACGTAAATTATAGCTCAATAGTTCTGTAGTGGGTGTATTGGCATCAATATACTGTTTGCACTCCGTTAAATATTTCCATGCCATGGTGGTGTTATTGGCAAACATATACGCACCCGCTATTACACGCCCTACTTTAAGTGCAAAATAGTTGTTATGTGTGCGTTTAAAATAATGGTGCGCGGGCAATAAATAAGCTAGCGCTTTGGTTTCTTTATTTATACTTACTAATATAATACCTATGTTCATATTGGCACGCATCATACGTGTACTGTCGGTGTTGGTACCTGTATTGTTTTTTAGTATAAGCCCTTCTATTTGTTTTACCTTGTTAAAATAATACAGCGCCATACTATCCAGTAGCATATCTTCATACATTACTCCTTTGGAGTTATACACATTGGATATTTGCACTAAATTATTTTGTTGTTGAAACACCGAAAGTGCTTTGTTGAGGCACTGTATTTTTAAACTATGATTAGTTAAACTAAGCAGTTTAGCTTTATTAAAATAAGCATCGCCCAATAATGCTAACGCCCTAGTGGTATAATTTGTTTTTTTTGCAACTACTGTATTTGCTAGGTATATAGCGCTATCAGCATAGCGCAATGCTATTGTGCTTTTTGTTTCTTGGGTAGCAATAGCAGTATATATTTTTATTTTGTGTGTGTCGTTTTTACTGGTACATAATGCGTTACGTAAGCTATCGCTTATTATAACTGTTCCGTATAATGTGTTGCAGCATAAACTACAATACATCATTATAAAAAAAACTATTTTATGCTTACTTGTTATTAACATGTTAAATTATAACTATGCGTTAAACATAGTTCAAATTATTCATTCGTGGCGATTTATTTGCTTAAAAACACAAATTAAAAGCCGTTTATGCTAATTTAAAAACACAAAAACACAGCGTTCGTTCCGTATATGCAAGCGTTAATACCAAAAACAGCTACGTTAGTTTACTCGCATGGCTAACACTGGTTTTCTTGGGTATTATGCCTTATTTTTGAAATATTAATTAATGTAATTTGATAATGCGAGAATTTGGGCTTCTACTCCGCTCAGCCACCTAGGCAATGCCATTGTATCTACATAATAAAACTAAAAAAATACAACACTATGAAAACGGAAAGTAATTACGGAATAAACCCACCCCGCCATGCGGAGGGGAATACTGGGACGAAATACAAAGACGAAATATCAAATAATATAATCACACCCAGTATTCCCCTCACTCGCACTGAGCATAGCCGAAGTGTTGGAGGGGCTAGGGGTGGGTTTAATCGCCACGCATTATCAAACATATCAAGCCTTACAGCATACACTATACAAAAAAACACACTAAAAAGTACAATCGTTCTTCTATTAGTACTACTCTCCATAACAGCCACCACGCAAGCCCAAAACAACGTAGGTATAGGCACCACCACGCCCAACCCCAAAGCCATACTGGACTTACAAGCTACTGATAAAGGTTTACTAACACCTCGTATGACTACAGCGCAAATGAACGCCATAGTAGCACCTCCCAACGGTTTATTAATATACAATACTGATGATAATTGTTTTAATTATTATAACAATGGTACAAACGCTTGGAAGAGTATGTGTGCCACCACAGGCATTGCCAACAGTGGCGACACGGTTATCATCAACCTACTAAAAGCTGATAGTATATTTGCCAATTATATAAAAATAGACAGTGCATTTATAGCTAATTTGTTTGCAACATACATAAAAGCCGATAGTGCATACATAAAACTACTCACCAGCCAATACATAGTAACAGATAGCATTAAAGCGGGCTTTGGGCGTTTTGATAGTTTGTATATTAACGGACAAAACATAACTAATTATATAAACTCACAACTAAGCAACAAAGATACCGTAGTACTAAAATACCTACGTACCGATAGCTTGTACAGTATGCTAATAAAGGCCGACAGCGCATTCATCAACCACATAGCTACCAACTTTATAAAAGCGGATACCTTAGTAGCCACATGGGGGCAAATGGATAGCCTATACATAGGCGGACAAAATATACTACAAACCATAAGCGATAGTATAGCTGCGCAAGCATGGCTAACAAAGGGAAACATAGCTACCAACAATTATAAACTAGGTACACTTAATGCCCGCGACTTACACATAGTAGCCAATAATACCGAAGCCATAACCATAGCCAACGGCACACGCAACGTAGGTATAGGACAAACACTACCAAGCCAAAAGCTAGACGTAATAGGCAACGTACAGTTTACAGGTGCGCTTATGCCTGCAAGCATAGCGGGCACAGCAGGCGAAATATTAGTAAGCGCAGGTGCAGGCATAGCACCAGTATGGACTAATGCAAGCTCCATTAACACCAACACCATAGCGGGTACAGGTACCGTGCAACCCTTAGTAGTACTTAATGGTGCGGGCGACCTTGCCTACAAAAACGCACCCACACAAGGCGTTGTATTTATAGCCCCCAATAATACCTGCTGGAAACTTACAGTAAGCAACACTGGAGCATTTGTAAGCCAAAGCGTAACATGCCCTTAATTTATAATTATGATTTGAAACTGTACAATGTATTTTATAAAACTAAACTAAAAGAAATATACTCACACGAATACACTCACGCCACGAATTCCCCTCACTCGCACTGAGCGTAGCCGAAGTGTCGGAGGGGCTAGGGCTGGGTCTTAAACACCAAATACTACTATACAAAACACTGCGAAACACTGCGCTTTTAATCTGCGTACATCTGCAAGAAAAAAAATTAAACTACGCAACGAGACAAGGCAGTGCCGTTGTCTCTACGCATAAACCTACAAAAACAAAACACTATGAAAAATCAAATTAACAACACAACAACCATTAATTGTATCTTGTATAATGTATCTTGTAAAATCAGACTATGTGCAGACTATACGCCCAATCAAGTTTTACAAGGTACAATATACAAAACCCTAGTACAAGGCTCTGCAGTCATTTTACTAGTACTACTCTCCATAAAAACCACCACCGCCCAAAACGTAGGTATAAACACCTCCTTCCCTGATGCCTCTGCAATATTAGACATTACCCACACCAACCGTGGCTTACTTGTACCACGCATACAATTAACAGATGTAACAGTAGCTGCGCCTGTAACAGCACCCGCTAACAGTTTATTAGTATTTAACTTATTACCTGCGGGAGTACCTCCTAACAATGTAGAAACTGGTTATTATTATTGGGACGGCTTACTTAGCAAGTGGGTAAGTATAGCCACAGGAGGTGAGTCATGGAGCTTGTTTGGTAACAACAACGCTACAGCTACTAGCAAGCTAGGTACGCTTAATGCGCGCGACTTACACATAGTGGCCAACAACAACGAAAAAATAACCATAACCAGTGCCACGGGCTATGTAGGTATAAACCAACCTGTACCCACACAGCACTTAGACTTAGCTGGCAACTTGCAATTTTCGGGTGCACTTATGCCGAGTAATACTGCTGGTACTGCAGGACAAATCCTTACTAGTGCAGGCGCAGGTACTGCCCCAACTTGGGCAAATTTGCCAACTACTACCAATGTATTAAACAACCCAAGCAACAACATTATTACTAGTACGGTAAACGGCATAGCCGATACTACTCTTATTATAACCAATGTAAGCAACACACTTGCAGGTACTAATTTTACCACTACAGTAAACGGAATAGCAACAACACCTGTAGATTTAAGTACACTTGTACCGCCTACTACCAACACATTAAGTAGTGCAGCTAACATTATTACCAGTACAGTAGATAGTATAACAGATACTACTCTTATAATTACTACATTAGCTAATAACTACAACACTACAACAGGCGCGCTTAACACCACTGTAAACGGTGTAACGGGTGCAGATGTAACCTTGCCAACCAACCAAGCAATTGCAGACAGTGTAACCACTAAAGCTTGGTTGCTTACAGGTAACGCAGGCACTACAGCAGGCACTAATTTTGTAGGTACTACTGATGGGCAAGATTTAGTGTTTAAAACAAATGCTATAGAGAACATGCGTATTCTTAATAGCAATGGCAACGTAGGTATAGGCACTCCTACTCCAGTTTACAAATTAGATATTCAAACAACAGATGTTTCATTAACAGCAAGCTACGGAAGAGTATTAAAATTAAAAGCGTCGCATCCCGCCATGGAATTTGAAGGTATAAGTGGTAATAAATCAGGCTTTATTGCATACGATTCTCAAACAGGAGGATTTAATAGTGAGGGTATGAAGTTTTTTGTAGGTGAAACACCAGGCTCATTTGCAAATAGCCCTATTCTTACATTAAAAGCTAATCAAAATGTGGGTATAGGCACTCCTACTCCCAATAACAAACTAGAAATTACCCATGGCACAGCAGGCAACTCTGGTTTACGTTTTACCAATTTACCAAACGCAGGTGTATTAAGTACAGATGCCAATGGAGATGTTGTAAACACTACCGCTCCCAACCCTGCTAACGCATTATTTTGGGGTATTACAGGCAATAGTGGCACAACTGCAGGTACTAACTTTGTAGGCACAACTGATAACCAAGATTTAGTGTTTAAACGGAATAATGTGCAAAGTGGATTAATTAATAATACTATTGCAGCAACTTCATTTGGAGCATTAGCTTTAAACCCTTTAAATACAGGGTTAAGTAATAGTGCATTTGGTTTTAGTGCTTTAAACAAGAACACTACAGGTTATTTTAACACTTCAATAGGGAGTTCATCATTAGCTAGTAATACTATAGGTTTTCATAATACTGGTATTGGAGCTAACGCTTTAGGGTTTAATGTATCTGGAAATTCTAATACTGCAACAGGTGCAAATACATTACTTAACAATGTAAGTGGTGCTAATAATACAGGAATGGGTGTTTATGCACTTCATTTAAATACTGTTGGTAATAATAATACAGCTATTGGTAATAATAGTTTATATAATAATACAGCAAGCAACAATACTGCTATTGGTAGCACAGCACTTACTGCTAACACAACAGGCTACAGCAACGTAGCCATAGGTGTAAATGCCTTGCGTACCAACACTACCCAAAGCAATCTAGTAGCTGTAGGCGATAGCGCCTTGCTAAACAATACTACAGGCGTAAACAATACTGCTATAGGCAGCAAAGCACTTACTGCTAATACTACAGGAGTTAATAATACTGCATTAGGACACCAAGCATTACTTTTAAATACCAATACTAACAATAACACTGCAATAGGTGCTAATAGCTTACTAATTAATACTGGAGGAGGAAATACTGCGGTAGGGGCATTTACCCTAAAGGATAATACTGCCAACAATACTACTGCTATAGGCCTACGTAGTTTGGAAAATAATACAACTGGTATAGCAAATACTGCGTTGGGTGCATTTAGCTTACAAACTAACACTACTGGAGATAATAACACCGCAATAGGGAATAGAGCATTATCTTTAAATACAGCTGACCATAACACTGCAATAGGTTTATTTAGTTTAAGACTTAATACCATAGGTACTTTTAATACAGCTACAGGTTCGTTAAGTTTAGATACCAACTCCACTGGTACTTACAATACCGCTAATGGGTATCAAACCTTATACACCAATACAACAGGAAATAATAATACCGCTATAGGAGGACGAAGCTTACATGCAAATTCTACAGGAATACAAAATACTGCAATTGGTTACAATTCAGGTATTATTAATACTACAGGAAGCAATAACACATTTTTAGGCACAGAAGCTGATGCTACCACTAACAACTTTACCAATGCCACCGCAATAGGCTACAACGCCAAAGTAGGAGCAAGCAACGCATTAATACTTGGAGGTACAGGTGCTGATGCTGTGAATGTAGGTATAGGTACTACTGCTCCTATTCATAAACTTACTGTTGAAGGAAGCGATGCAACGGTTTATAATCCTAATCTAGTTAATATGAATACTTATGATAATAGTATAATGGCCAGGTTTTGGAATAGTGGTACTAGTACTTCTGCATCGTTTATACGTTTAATGAATAACTCTAGTAATGTTGCAGCTGTTGATTTAGGTGTAACAGGCAATAATGGTACTAGTACATTTGTAATAAAGGGCAGAGATGGGTTAGGCCAAATGTATGAAACCTTTAGAATAGTAGGTAATACAGGTAACGTAGGTATAGGTACTACTTCGCCCGCTACAGCTTTACACATAGGTGGCGATGCTGATGTAACGTTAAATGGCGTTTCTCCTTATTTTGCAACTAAAGTTATTGCTTATCCTACTACCAATACTGATATTTCGGGGCTTGCCATGTCGTCCGACGGTAATGCAGTAGGCGCAAACTCATGGCCGCCAACAACTAAAATTTCGTTTCACTCTACTGAGAATCACTCTGCTACTAATAAAGGTACAGCAATATTATTTAGCAACACAGCTAATGCTAGTACTACACTTACTGAGCGCATGCGTATTATGGATAATGGCAATGTAGGTATAGGTACAACTACACCAACCGAAAAACTACACGTAGCAGGTTTTGCATATATAGCGGGTAAAACCACAAGCGAAAGAGCAGGTGCAGGCAACCCAATGTTCGAAGCCCGCAAAACCGATGCTGGCGCAGGTAGTATGATGGCGTTTTTAACCAATGGAGCTATTACTGGCGAAATTACTACATCGGGCGTAGCTACAGCATATAACACAACATCAGATATTCGCCTTAAAGAAAATATAAAAGCAAGCACCAAAGGTTTAACCGATGTACTAAAAATAGAGGTAAAAGAGTACAACTACAAAGCCGACGAAACCAAAAAAACCGAAACGGGTTTTATAGCACAACAACTAGTTGATATATATCCACAAGCCGTAACCAAAGGCGGCGAAGACATTAAAACGCAACCTTGGATGGTGGATTATAGCAAACTTACTCCACTACTTATAAAAGGCATGCAAGAGCAACAAGCACAAATAGAAGCCCTTAAAAAAGAAATAGAAATGCTAAAGAAAAAGTAAGATGCGCCAAAGAACCCACCCCTAGCCCCTCCACTTGCACTGAGTTTACCGAAGTGAGGAGGGGAAACTAGGCGGAAACACATGGAGCTAATACAAAGTAGTATAATTATTAATATCTTAACTCTATCATCTAATCAATAAACATATTCACGCCACGAATTCCCCTCACTCGCACTGAGCGTAGCCGAAGTGTGGAGGGG
>JBEBIC010000387.1:0-1907 GCA_040080595.1 Bacteroidia bacterium
ATTTATGGCACTTAATGGCAAAAAAAATCACTGATAATTTTATTTTATCTTCTAATTTTAGTTCAGTAACTATTTTTTTCAAATTATTATTTTCTATACCATCACCTGCTATTAATAGTTTCCAATGGGGATGTACTTTGCTAAAATCATTAAAATAATTAATTACTTGTGCTATTCTATACAGTGGGGTGTGTAATCTATTGGAGTAAATTATATTTTCTTTAATGCCTGCTTGTATTGGGTTTATGCCATACTGCAACAATTTATATTTATTTTCATTTGGTACTATTAGTTGCATTGCATCAATCATAGATTGTGCATCGGCAGTAATATATACCGACCGTTTTATTATTAATGTTACTAAGTATTTATATAATTTGTTTTGTTGTGGTATTTGCAAAACATCAGTACCCCATGCTGTAGAAAGTATTGGTATAGAAAGCGCTTTGGCTGCTCTCGATGCAAAGTAAGCAAGCCTATTTAATTGGTGTATATGAATACAATCGGGCTTTACTGTTGCAATTATTTTTTTTAATCTGTAATAATTTCTAACAATTACTATTGGATTAATACTTCTAAAATTTACATTAAATTCTTGCGCTACGTTTTCAAAATTACAAACATCTTCGGCTATTAAATAAAATTTTAATGCCTTATTATGCTCCATACTTTTAATATACGATGACACATGAATGGACTTTGGCCCTATTATAAGTACGTTCATTTTATTGAATAATAGTATGTATTAATTTAGCTAATTTTTCTACTTGATATTTGCGATGCAAAGTGCTAACTTGGTTATTAGAAGCTACTTTATTTATATTGTTTTGTATATCGGTATATGCACTGTGTAATTGCTCAGCTATTTGTGTTACATCATCAAAATTAGCAATATAACCAGCGTTCATTTCTGTAATTAATTTTGCAGCAGCTACATTACTATCCATACAGGCTATTACAGGGCGTTGTACTGATAAATAATCAAATATTTTACCCGAAAAAACACCCAATCTACTAAACTTTGGTAGTGGCATATAATTTATATCCATACTTGCCATTGTGCTTATAGCCTGCTCGTAGCTAAGGCGTTGATGGAGTACAACTTCGTTTTTTAACACCTGTGGTATTTCAAAATTTTGATGCGCACCATAAATATGAAACTCAATAGTTATTTCGTGTTTGCATTTTATTATTTCTAATGCTTTCATAAAATATGTTGGTTTATTTTCGCCATAAAAAGTTCCAAAATAACCAATTTTCAACACACCTTTTTTACTTACATGTATGTTTTCGGTAACGTAATTATGGTCATATCCATTACGCACCTCTTCCACATAAGTTATATTAGGGCATAGTTTTTTAAAGTCATCAACCAATGGCATACTTACCGTTGTAATTGCATCAGCTTCATTATTTATAATTTGTTCAAACTGTTTTAATTTTTCAAGTTCATTAGCACTCACGCCTGGGTTCAAACTCATTTCGTCGCGCATATCTGCCACCCACTTTACGGTGTTGTTTTTTTGTTTAAATTCAAGTGCTACTTCATGAGGTTCTATAGGCGAAAATGAACTTACTATAGCACTATATGGTGCATTAGCATGGTTTATTAGTAATTGACCAAACGTTTTGTTTTTCCAGTGTTTTAAAGGTGGCGACATCATTTTTAAGGCAACAATACGCAACACTGTTTTTAGGTTATGTGTTAGTTTACTATCGTTCGTGTTGCTTTTTATCTTTTCAATAATTGAGTTGGACTCATTATAATATACTCCTCCTTCGGTAGTAGTGCCCATGTAGCTTTTAGTATTACCTAAAGTATATACATCTACTATAAAATGTAACGACAAATATTTTACAAATGCCTCCATTCTGTTTACGGCTACACCGCTAGTAGGCGGGTACCA
>JBEBIC010000388.1:0-1903 GCA_040080595.1 Bacteroidia bacterium
AATTTACTTCTGCTTCGTTTAATTCTTGTTTACGTGCTACGCCCTCGTCAAACTTATTTTTTACAATAGTTGCAATTTTTTGAGCAATAGCAACGTTTTCGGTTACAGTGTTTTTTTGAGCTTCAAACGAAAGTATATTAAAATAAATTGCATTAAGTTGGTCGTACACTTTTTGCTCCGCTATTTTTTGTTCGTTTACCACAAGTTCTTTATTTAATTTACTACTTTTTAGTTGAGTAATAGTTCCAAAATTCAAAATATCAAACTGTGGCATAACATTAAATGTACTCACGTACTGTTGCCCAATAGTAACCTCTTTAAATGTGCCTGCGGGCAAGCCAAACGCCTGCCCTGGCAAAAAACTAACCTGCTGATTTATGTTATCTATCATTTGTATAGAACTTGGTACACGTGGGTTAAATACGTTACCAATAGCCGCTTTACGCGTAATGTTGGCTAGGTTAAGTTGTAATACCTCGTTTTTAAAAGCTGTATTTTTTTCTTTTGCTAATAGCAACACTTCATTTAACGAAGCCATTGCTTTTTGCTCTTGCGCTTGCGCTATTTTAGCTTGCACTAAAAGTAAAAAAACGAAGGGTACTATTTTTTTTAGGGTGTGCATTTTATTATGTTTATTAATAACTAAAGTGTGAATATTCACTAATTAAATTATTTACCGCACTTTTCGTTAGATGAACTAATTATACTATTGTACTCTGTTAGTGTTATAAATTGTGGTTTATACGTGCTATTATTAGCACTTAATTGGCTTGTAAAACTCCTAAGATGATTGCGAGAACCACAACTTAAAGCATCATACACATCTATAATTTTTGAGTTAGAGGTGTGCGCGTAAAAACCCTTAATGTCATTAATATCCAAATCTTCAATAATAGCTCCTACCTCTAGTGCTTTTACTAACGAAGAATCGGACTTAGCCGTTAATTGATTATACAGTTGTTGTAATTTTGCATCTTTAAATACACCTTCCGCTTCATTGGCTACAGGGTCAGGTATATCGTATTTGTTCAACAGTGTGAGCACTTGCTCCATGTGATTTTGTTCGCTCGATGAAATGTTATTGAATATACTTTGATTGTGTTTTTTAAACGCATACACATACACATCGTGCGCTAATTTTTCTTCTTCTCTCAAAAACGTTAAATCGTTTTTTTCGTCGTTACTTGTTTTTTTTGTACAGCTACTTAACCCTAAGGTTACAAGTGCTATTAATGCTAATGTTGTTTTCATTTTTTTTGAGTTTTTAAATTATTGAAATTTTACTTGCCACACAACAGGCATTATTTTTTGTAGCATATAACTAACCCCACAAATACTCGACATCATTAAATCAACCGACTCTACAATTTTGGTTTTATCTTCTTCGTTTGCTTTAATTTCAAAATCAACATTTATTTCGGTATAATGAAACGGAATTTGCTTTGTTAATTCGCCTGTTGCTTTAATGTTAAGTTCTTTTAATACTATATTGTTTTTTTTAAGTACTACTAACAACTCCATACCTGCGCAACCTGTAAGAGCTGTTAAAATAAATGGCTTAGGTATAGAACCATTGTCCTCTCCCCCACCTCTTTCGGGAGCGTCCATTATTATTACATGATCATTTACTAATGCGTTAAACTGCATTTTGCCCATCCATTGCGATGCTACTGCGTGCTGTGCCATTTTGGATTTAATTTAAAATTTATATTTTTAATTGTAGTGAATATTCACTCACTACAAATGTAAATAAGCCTCTTTTATTTATTAGTAACATTCGTTACATAAACACATTTAATTTATTACTCAAAAAACACATTAAATACCTCAAACGATTTTTTTATTTGATTATATTTTACCGTTGCTTTAGTTGTAGTATCTATCGTTGCTAATACAGCTACGT
>JBEBIC010000115.1:0-8787 GCA_040080595.1 Bacteroidia bacterium
GACGCATACACAAGATAATACCATAACCAATAGACCATGAGTTTACGAGCAATAGCAGGACATATAAAGCATAAATTATTTTACAATTTAGCACACTTGCGTTACAATTTAGCTTCAAAACAACGTTATTTTTTAAACGAAAATGATTTTGAAACCTTTGTAAATAAATACAAAAACGTGGAGGCAAAAGCCATATGGGACTACAGTGATGAGGGACAGGAAGCATTAGCCAAAGAACGTTTTAAAATGCTTATAGCCCAAAACAACGGTATTGTGCCACAAAGCGTATGCGAAATAGGCCCAGGTTCGGGAATGTTATTAAAGCAATTTTTAGATGCAGGAAGTACAACGGTATTAGGTGTTGATATTCAAAAACCAAACAACCTAGACCCTCGCATAACCTACCACATGGGCGGAGTACACGAGTTAGATAACCTGCCAGATAATTCTATAGATTTTATGTATTCCATAGATGCTTTTGAACACATACCTAACCCTACCGAAGGCATTAATAATTGTTTAAACAAGCTAAAACCAGGTGCTAAATTTTATTTGCAGGTAGGCCCTACGTACTACTCTCCGTGGGGTTTTCACTTTTATCATATTTTAAAAATACCGTATATACACGTATTATTTCCTGAGGAATATTTAGAAGCTTACGCAAAAAAACACAATCACCAATTTCCGTGGACTAACCGTGTGCCTGCATCTGCGTATATGCACTATTTTAATAACCTACCTGCACATACACAATTATTAAGTTTGCGCTACGATTATATATGGTTCTGCACCCGTTTATTAGCACGCTATGCCGATGTATTTAAAGCAAAACAAGGAGTTGCTTTTGACGACTATTTTATAGGAGCAATATTTACAGTACTTAAAAAATCATCAACCACCGAATATTTACGATAGTGGCACAACCCTTAGTATCAGTACTGTTACCTGTGTATAACGCACAATTGTTTTTAGCAAAAGCAATAGAAAGTGTGTTGGCACAAACCTACACGCATTTTGAATTATTAATAATAAACGATGGCTCTACCGATGATAGCGAACGCATAATACTATCGTACGCCGACCCTCGTATTCGTTACATAAAAAACGAACACAACCTACAACTTATAGCCACGCTTAACAAAGGCATAGCACTAGCACTAGGCGAGTACATAGCACGCATGGATGCTGATGATGTATGTATGCCTACACGCTTGCAACATCAAGTACACTATATGCAAGCTAACCCTAATGTAGGCGCACTGGGTACGTACGCTAAGCGTATAGATGTACGTAGAAACACTATTACTAATTGGGAATATCCAACTACGCACAACGCAATGAAATGTCGTTTATTTTGGGGCAGTACCATAATACACCCTACGGCAATGCTACGTAATAGCGTGGTACAGCACATTAAGTTTAATGCCAACTACCCTCACGCCGAAGATTATAAACTGTGGAAAGACATTGCTCAACATTACGAACTTGCTAACATTCCCGAATATTTACTAAATTATACTGAACACGATGGGCAAATAACCGAAACCCAAAAAGCAAGTATGAACGCCACCAGTTTTAAAATAAATAAAGAGTGGTTAAACGAGTTAGACCTTGAATTACCTAAGGAAACAGAAGAGTACTATGAAAAATTTTTACACTATGATTATACCAATTGGTATAATGAAAATGTGCAACAACTTATTGTATTTTTAGAACTGTTATACACGCATAACAATTATAAAAACGTATTCAATACACAATTATTTGCCCAACAACTTGCTGAGCGAATATATTTTGTTATTTTTAATACAACAAAAACAAGTAATAAAGGGCTTAGCTACTACCAACACTCCGTATTTAACACCATTAGACCGTTGCGGTTTATTGATAAAATAAAATATTACTACAAACAAATTTTTTAACTACACAATGAATATTCTTTTTTTTTCACACGATTTTGGAACTATTACCACTACATTTATTTATAATGATGTAATTTCGGTACATAATTCAATGTCATTTAATGCACATTATTTGTGCTTAAAATATGATAAAAAAAACAATCGTTTGTTTGAAAATGTAAACGAAATACCCTTTTACCGAAACCGAATAGAAACCAAAATTAGGCGTGTTTTAAAACAGTACAATCTCTATTTTAATTACAAAAATCGTGCGTTTAAAACACAAGCGCAGGCTGTTATTAATAAAATACAACCTAAAATAATTCATTGTCATTTCTGATACGAAGCCCTTACATTATTAGATAATTGCTTTGATGAAAATCAACAATATATTATTCAGTTTCATGGTTATGATGCTTCGCAAAAGCTACAGAGTAAAATTTATATTAAGCGATTAAATGAATACGCACAACACAAAAACATACAGTTTATAACCGTTTCGGAGTATATGAAACAAGAGTTGTTAGCCGTTGGCATTACGGCTATTAACGCAATTAAGGTAGTGTATTGTGGTATTAATACCGATTTTTTTTCTCCCACAAATAATATAAAAACAACTACTCCATATACCTTTTTACAAGTAAGTGGTCTTACAGCCAAAAAAGGTCATACATACACATTGCAGGCGTTTGCAAAGTTCCAACAACGTAACCCAACACTATTAGCTAAATTAATAATAGCAGGTAAAGATTTTTTGAATGGCGCTGTACACTCATTTGCCAAGGAAAATAATTTACTACACAATGTAGAATTTATAGGCGAAGTAAATGCCGAACAAATAAAAACATTAATGCAACAAGCCAACTGCTTTGTACACCACAGTGTAACCTCTATTCAAAACGATAAAGAAGGAATACCTACAGTATTAATGGAAGCTATGGCAATGGATTTGCCCGTAATATCAAGCCTACACGCAGGTATTCCCGAATTAATAACCGATAAACAAAACGGATTATTAGTACCCGAAAAAGATATTGATGCCTATGTAAATGCTATGCAAGCTATGGCAACAGAACAATACAACTTTACGCCACGCGCATCAATGCTCGATAAATTCTCACTTACTAATCACATACATACGCTTACACAATTGTATAGTAGTTAAGTAACGGTATAAATTAAATGGAGTTTTATTTACGTACTACCCACCAAAACCTCTGCCATATTTTGCATTAAAATAATACGCAACTGCAATAATTACCGACTACAAGGTGCAACTACTGTAATAATTGCAGTTTTTGCACCTTGGTTTGTTTTTTGAAATACGCAGAATAGAATTTAAAATTATAAACCAAACAACTAAGCGGAGCGTTCTCTTAGCTGCACATAATAAACAATTAACTAAAACAATAAAAAACCATGAGTACTACTAACACCACAGGAAAAATTAATGTACAAACGGACAACATTTTTCCAATTATCAAAAAGTTTTTGTATTCCGACAACGAAATATTTGTACGCGAATTAGTAAGTAACGCCGTAGATGCTACCAAAAAACTAAAAGCACTGGGCTCAATGGGCGAGTTTAAAGGCGAAATAGGCGAAACTCGTATTGAAATAGAATTAAACAAAGAAGCTAAAACCCTTACCATTAAAGACCGTGGTTTGGGTATGACTGCCGAAGAGGTGGACAAATACATTAACCAAATAGCATTTAGTGGTGCAGAGGAATTTGTACAAAAATACAAAGATAAATCGCCCGAAACTAATCTTATAGGGCATTTTGGACTTGGTTTTTATAGCGGTTTTATGGTGGCTAGCAAAGTAGAGATAGAAACACTATCGTTTCGTGAGGGTGCTAAAGCAGTACGTTGGGAGTGCGACGGTTCGCCTAACTTTACCATTACCGAAATAGAAAAAGCCGAACGTGGTACTAACATTATATTACACATTGCTGATGATAGTTTAGAGTTTTTAGAACATTCAAAAATTCAACAATTACTGGATAAATACTGTAAGTTTTTACCTGTTGAAATACAGTTTGGTACTAAAAAAGAATACGTAAAAGCCGAAGGCGAAGAAGAAAGTAAAGAGGTTGAGGTAGCCAACATTATTAACAATCCAGCACCAGCTTGGACCAAAAAACCAGCCGATTTAAAAGAAGAGGATTACGCTAATTTTTATCGTGAGTTATATCCTATGAATTTTGATGAGCCGTTATTTAACATTCATCTTAACGTAGATTATCCGTTTAACTTAACAGGTATTTTGTATTTCCCTAAGTTGAAAAAAACGCCTGAAATTCAAAAAAACAAAATACAATTATACTCTAATCAAGTATTTGTGAGCGATAACGTAGAAGGTATTGTACCCGACTTTTTAATGTTATTGCAAGGTGTATTAGATTCGCCAGATATCCCGTTAAACGTAAGCCGTAGCTATTTACAAAGCGACAATAACGTAAAGAAAATAAGCAACCACATAACCAAAAAAGTAGCCGATAAACTAGAAGAAATATTTAAAAAAGACCGCGCTGAATTTGAACGCACGTTTGAAGACATAAAAGTATTTATAGAATACGGTATGATAAGCGAAGAGAAATTTTATGATAAAGTAAGCAAGTTTGCATTGTACAAAACGGCCGAAGGTGTATCTTATACATTTGACGAGTTAGTAGAAAAAATAAAACCTGCACAAACTGATAAAGATGACAAGTTAGTAATACTATATACCAACAATGTAAACGAGCAGTACTCGTACATACAATCAGCCAAGGCACACGGTTACGAAACCATAGTATTGGACTCGCAACTTACACCACACTTAATACAAAACCTTGAAGGTAAAAACGACAAAACACAGTTTGTACGTGTAGATGCTGATACTATTGATAATTTGATAAAAAAATCGGTAGAGTTAGTAGATAAATTAACTGATGCCCAGCGCGAAGATGTGAAAAAATTAACCGAAGAATTGGTAAACGCTACTACATTTAAAGTAGAGGTAAAACCAATGCACACGACTGATGCACCTATCGTAATTACACAATCGGAATTTATGCGCCGTATGAAAGAAGCAAGTGTAATGGGTGGCGGAATGAGTTTTTATGGTTCAATGCCCGATAATTACAACTTGGTAGTAAATGCCAACAATAGTGTAATAGAAAAAATATTGAAAGAGGGCGACCCATCAACTCGTAAAGAAATGATGCAAAACGCAATAGACTTAGCTAAACTTACTCAAAATTTATTAAAAGGAGAGGAGTTAAGCCAATTTGTAAATCGCACGTTAAGCAAAATTTAATAGCTTAATTCTTACTAAACAACATAGCCCACGGTTTAAACCGTGGGCTATGTTGTTTAGTAATTTAGGAGATAGTAACCACAAAAATATATGTACTTTCGCACTCAACATAAAACTTCATACAATGTTTGATAACCCTACACACACCACATTAGATAAAATGGGCGAATTTGCCCTAATAGACCACATAACTAAGCACGTAAAACTTACGCACGCCAACACCGTAAAAGGCATAGGCGATGATGCCGCAGTATTACTAAAAAGTGTAGATACCCTACAAGTTATAACTACCGATATGCTTGTGGAAGGCGTACATTTTGATTTGATGTACACACCATTAAAACACCTAGGCTACAAAGCAGTAATAGTAAACCTTAGCGATATATGCGCTATGAATGCAGTGCCACGCCAAATAACGGTAAGCATAGCAGTATCGAGCAAATATACCTTAGAAGCTATTGAAGAACTATACAGCGGAATATTAGCAGCCTGCAATATTTACAAAGTAGATTTGGTAGGAGGCGATACTACCAGTAGCAAAAGTGGCTTGGTAATAAGTATTACGGCTATTGGCGAAACTAACATTAACAACGTAACTTACCGCCATACCGCCAACGAAAACGATTTAATATGCGTAACTGGCGACCTTGGTGCAGCGTATATGGGCTTGCAAGTATTAGAACGCGAAAAACAAGTGTTCTTAGAAAACCCCGACATA
This sequence comes from Bacteroidia bacterium, assembly GCA_040080595.1. Classification (GTDB taxonomy): domain Bacteria; phylum Bacteroidota; class Bacteroidia; order UBA4408; family UBA4408; genus JACMRI01. Next base: position 5,923 of record JBEBIC010000115.1, read on the forward strand.
CAACCCGATATTGAAGGACACGACTACATAGTAGAACGCCAATTAAAACCCGAAGCCCGCATAGATATTATAGCACAGCTACTCAAAGAACAAGTTGTGCCTACAAGTATGATTGATATTAGCGATGGTTTGGCATCGGAACTATTGCATATATGCAAAGCCTCTAACCTAGGCTGTAATGTATATGAGAGTAAGCTCCCAATAGATTCGGTTACGTTTCAAACAGCGTTAGATTTTAACATAATACCTCAAGTATGCGCTATGAATGGTGGCGAAGATTATGAATTATTGTTTACCATTAAGCAAGAAGATTTTGAAAAAATAAAAGATAAAGACGGTATAACCGTTATAGGACACATGACAGCACAAGGCAACAGTGCCAATATGATAACCAATGCCAATACCGTATTGCCTATTGAAGCGCAAGGCTGGAAACATTTTTAGTATTGAAATTAGAAACTACTAATAACGTAATTTTTAATTCGTAATTAAATAACTATGAACTTCCTCAACCTAAAAGAAATAACCACCGTAACTATGATACTATTTGCGGTAATAGACGTAATAGGCTCTATACCTGTGCTCATAGATTTAAAGCAGCGCATAGGCGAAATTAAAGCCGAAAAAGCATCAGTAGCATCGTTAGTTATAATGTTGGTATTTTTGTTTGTGGGCAATAGTTTCTTACAATTAATAGGGCTCGATGTAAGTTCGTTTGCCATAGCAGGTTCGTTTGTATTGTTTTTTATAGCGTTAGAAATGATATTGGGTATTCGCCTGTATAAAGACAGTGTACCCAAAACGGCATCTATTGTACCCATAGCCTTTCCGCTTATTGCAGGCGCAGGAACTATGACTACCTTACTGTCGTTACGTGCAGCGTATCACGATATAAATATTGTAATAGCCATTGTAATAAACATAGCATTGGTGTATTTAGTACTTAAAAACACAGGACGAATTGCAACCCTTATAGGCGATGGTGGCGTGGATATTATTCGTAAAATATTTGGCGTAATACTATTGGCAATAGCCGTTAAGTTATTTAAAACAAACGTATTTACAGGACTTTAAAATAAAGCTACAAATAACCATTTTACTAATCCCGTAATTCGTAATTAATAATTCGTAATTGAATAATAATGATAAACATATATACAGATGGTGCATGTAGCGGAAACCCTGGCCCTGGAGGCTATGGCATAGTAATGATAAGTGGTGTGCACCGTAAGGAATTGAGCCAAGGCTTTGTACGCACTACCAATAACCGCATGGAACTAATGAGCGTGAGTGTAGCACTTGAACAACTAAAAAATGCAGGCGCAACCGTTACTGTGTATAGCGATAGCAAATATGTAGTAGAAGCATTTAACAAAAACTGGATTGCAGGTTGGATAAAAAAAAACTGGAAAGACGTAAAAAATCCCGACCTCTGGCAACGACTCATACCACTATGCAAGTTACATAACGTAACCTTTGTATGGGTTAAAGGGCATGCCAGCAATGTAGAAAATAACCGCTGCGACCAACTTGCCGTTATAGCCACCAAAAGCAATAACTTAATACCCGATACGCAGTACTTGGGGTAAGTAACAAACAAAAAAAACTAAAATAGTGCACTTTACAAAACACAATTAAAATTTACAATTCGTAAAGTTTAAACCTTACTTTCGCTTTCAAATTAAAACAAACTAAAATGTTAATAAAATCAGCCGAATTTGTAGAGAGCAATAGCGATGCAAGTAAATGTATAAACACACCATTGCCCGAATTTGCATTTATAGGACGTAGTAATGTAGGTAAATCATCATTGATAAACGCACTGTGTAACAATGCTAAATTAGCCAAAACATCATCTACACCAGGTAAAACACAGCTAATAAACCACTTTATAATAAATAAAAATTGGTACTTGGTAGATTTACCAGGCTATGGTTACGCCAAGGTAAACAAAGTGGCCAAAGAAAAATTCCAATCAATAGTTACGCATTATTTAGAAAAACGAGATAACCTACGTTGTGTATTTATACTTATTGATTGCCGATTAGCACCACAACCTATAGACCTTGATTTTATAGAATGGACAGCCCAACAAGGCATACCATTTATAGTAGTATTTACCAAAACTGACAAGTTAGGCAAGGTAAAATTAGCCGAAAGCCTTACAGGATATCAACGCCAGTTAGATTATTTGTTTGAAGAATTGCCCAATATAATAGTAACTAGCTCCGAAAAAAAGGTAGGATTAACAGACCTTGCCGATGCAATAGAGCAAATTATTAATCAAAAATAAATGCAGTATAAATAAATAGTTTAAAAAAAATATAAAAACTGTTAGTGCGTTTCACTATTGTTTATATATTTGTTAAGTAAGTTTTAATAAACAACATGCTAGACCTATACGATTTTTACAACAAAATGGAGCGAAACAAGATTATGCTTTCCTTTAAGGGAGACGTAACTTCGGAGCTACTTACTTCTATATTGCAAATAATGGAAGCCAAGTTAGAGAATTTGCAAGAAGAAGCAAAAATTAAAAAAAAGGTATATAATGTACTGGTAGAATGTTTGCAAAACTTGTATCATCACATGGACGAAATGTCGGCAAATACTGATATTATTGCCGATGAAATAGACCCAAAAGTTACTCGTTCTGCCATATTTATGATAGGTAAACAAGGCGAACATTATACCATAATAACAGGTAATTATATTTTTAACAAAAACGTTGCTGGCTTTAAAGCTAAGTTAGATAAAATTAACGCACTGGATAAAGAACAGTTAAAAGAATTTTACAAAGAAGTATTAGCCGAAGGCGGTTTTAGCGAAAAAGGAGGCGGTGGTCTTGGAATGATAGATATAGCA
>JBEBIC010000389.1:0-1896 GCA_040080595.1 Bacteroidia bacterium
ACCAATGTTGAGATGTCCTACTTCGCTATTGCCCATTTGTCCTTGTGGCAAACCTACATCGTAACCAAATGTTTTTAGTGTAGCATGTGGATAGTTAGCAAGTAACAAATTATAAAAAGGTGTGGGAGTATTTGCTATTGCATCACTCGCATCGCCTTTGCCACAGCCCCAACCATCTAATATTATAAGTGCAGTTTTTTTAGTTTCCATGTGTTTTATGTGTTCTAAGTCTTAAAATCTATTGTCTAATATCTGTTATCTAAATTATTGCCACGAATGCACGAATATTTTCTTACTCTTCTGTCTAATATCTGTTATCTCAATACTAATATTCTTAATCTAATAGGTCCAATCTATATCCTCCCACGCTCTATCAACTGTACTATTTCTTCTACTTGTTTGTCATCGCCATCGGGTTCATATTTTGCTTTTAAATCGTTGCCAAACACTACTGCCAAGGCTTGCCAAAAAGTAGCACTCATCTTTCCACGTAACTCTTTTACTAAAGTATATGAGGTGTTGCCTGTTTCACGGTCTATTAGTTTTAGTAACAATCGCCCTTGTGTTACGGTTAAGTTTTTTAAATCTTTTTCAAACTCTTTGCGCATCTCATCTTCTACTTTTTTCATTACTCTATGCTTTTCGTCCTCCGATTTTACATTTACCAACAGCGTATTATATTCTTTCATTTTTTTGCCCGCTATTTTAGCATAAGGCAAAGCTATTTTTATGTTGTGCACCAATCTATTGTAGCGCATACGTTGCACAAAGTTATTAAAGGTGCGTTTATCCTCGCAATATACAGGCTTGCGCAAATACACCACTGGTATTGTATCGCCATCAATAATTACGGCATAGCATTTTATACCATTAGGTGCTGTTATTACGGGTGTTTTAGCCACAGGAGCTTTGGTGGTAGGCTTTTTTTTAACCTGCGCTTGCGCTACCGTTGCTAATAATATAAGGGCGAATAGGAGTTTCATTTTAAAGTAATATTATTGTAATTTTAGAGGTATTTACGTGCAAAAATCCAATTATTATGCCAAGCCATTTTTTGTACTATTTTTATAATAAATTCGCACATTGAAATTGCGTTGCAAATTACCATTATTTTAACAAAAAAACATAACAAATGAATACAGATATTGAATTTAATACCAACGAAGATAATTACCGCACATTAGTTGCCAACCTCAACCAAAAACTAGAAACAGTATATAAAGGTGGTGGAGAAAAACGTATAGCAAAACTAAAAGCCGAAGGTAAAATGACGGCACGCGAACGTGTAAAGTTTTTGTTAGATGATAATAAATCGCAAATAGAAATAGGTGCGTTGGTAGGCGATGAAATGTATGAAGAACATGGCGGTTGCCCTAGTGGTGGCGTAGTGGTGGTAATTGGTTATATTAAAGGCAGGCAGTGTATAGTAGTAGCTAACGATGCTACTATAAAAGCAGGTGCGTGGTTTCCTATTACAGGCAAAAAGAATTTGCGAGCGCAAGAAATAGCAATGGAAAACCGTTTACCAATAGTATATTTGGTGGATAGTGCAGGCGTATATTTACCATTGCAAGATGAAATATTTCCTGATAAAGAACACTTTGGACGTATATTCCGCAACAATGCTGTAATGAGCAGTATGGGCATAGTGCAAATAGCCGCTGTAATGGGCAGTTGCGTAGCAGGTGGAGCATACCTACCCATAATGAGCGATGAGGCTATGATTGTAGATAAAACAGGAAGTATTTTCTTGGCAGGTTCATACCTTGTAAAATCGGCAATTGGCGAAACTATAGATAATGAAACCCTTGGCGGTGCTACTACACAGTGCGAAATATCAGGCGTTACCGATAATAAATGTGCTAACGATACGGAGTGTTTGAACAAAATAAAAAA
>JBEBIC010000390.1:0-1894 GCA_040080595.1 Bacteroidia bacterium
TAATGAAACCCTTGGCGGTGCTACTACACAGTGCGAAATATCAGGCGTTACCGATAATAAATGTGCTAACGATACGGAGTGTTTGAACAAAATAAAAAACATATTTGACAAGTTAGGTTCGTTTGATAAAGCGGGCTTTGATAGAGCCAAACCTGCATTGCCACTACGCAACATAAAAGATATAACAGGAATATTTAACCGAGATAAAGGTTACGAAGTACGAGATATTATAGCTTGCTTGGCAGACAATAGTGAGTTTGACGAATACAAAGAAGCCTACGGACAATCTATAGTATGTGGTACAACTCGCATTGATGGCTGGGCTGTGGGTATAGTGGCTAACCAACGTAAAATTGTAAAAAGCAAAAAGGGCGAAATGCAATTTGGAGGTGTAATATATAGCGACAGTGCTGATAAAGCGGCTCGTTTTATTATGAACTGTAATCAACGTAAAATACCGTTGGTGTTTTTGCAAGATGTAACAGGCTTTATGGTAGGTAGCCGTAGCGAACACGGAGGCATTATAAAAGATGGTGCTAAAATGGTAAATGCCATGGCAAACTCTGTAGTACCTAAGTTTACTGTGGTTACAGGAAATTCTTTTGGTGCGGGTAATTATGCAATGTGTGGCAAAGCCTACGATCCACGCTTAATATTTGCATGGCCAAGTGCACAAATGGCAGTAATGGGAGGTGCTACAGCAGCCAAAACATTATTACAAATACAAGTAGCGAGCCTAAAAAGCCAAGGCAAAGCCGAAATAACTGCAGAAGAAGAAGCTGAATTATTGAAAAACATTACTGACAAATACAATAAGCAAATGTTGCCGTACTATGGTGCTGCTCGCTTATGGATAGATGCTATTATAAACCCAATAGATACACGTACTTGGTTGAGTATGGGTATAGAGGCTGCAAACAATAGTCCAATAACCAAACCGTATAATGTAGGTATTATTCAAACCTAAGATAATATCATAGAGTTTAACCACGTTAAATTATCGATAAAATAATTTGGTTAATCGCACATTTAAACTATTTTTGTAAATATATAATGACACAATCATCAACCGACCTCTTTAATTTGTACGAAAACCTCAATGGTAAGAACGTAGTATTAAACTATGTTGGCTTGTTCAATTTTAATATTTCTAACAACTTATTAATTATGTTTAAAAAGCATGTTAATCAGTTTAATATTAAGTTAGTATCAAAAAAGAAATTATACAACATTATGGTGGAAGCCTTAGATAATGTATGCAAGCACAATGCTCCGCCTACTAGCGAACACAGTGCTTTGGGTATATTTTTCTTAGAACATACTAATGGGGAGTTTACACTTACTACAGGTAATTTAATACTTACACCTAATGTAGAAAATGTTAAAAACAAACTAGACTTAACCAATAATTTAAGTGTTGAAGATTTAAAACAAAATTATAAAGACAGTATTATAAACGGAACAATATCAGAGCAAGGAACTGCGGGTATTGGTTTTTTTGATATGTGTTTAAAATCAGGAAACAAATTAGAGTATCGTTTTGACCAAGTAGATGAGCAACATCATTTTTTTACATTGAAAATTAAAATTCTTACCGAAAAAAATTAAGCGATAAAAAATGTTAGCCGATTTAATTATAGATAAAACCGAATACACGCCATCAATAGCTTTTAGTATTACTAAAGAAGAGTTTTTGATAATGGGTGAGGCGCGTCCCGAAAACGCAGGCAAGTTTTTTGAACCTGTATTGGCTTGGTTAAAACATTTTAGCGAAACTGCACACAACGATGTTTCATACAAACAAAATAAAAATAATAACAAAAAATGTCTCACACCGCCCTCACCAAAGAAGAAACCCAAGAATTCCAAGATTCTCCTCAGGAGCTGGAAAAGA
>JBEBIC010000116.1:0-8698 GCA_040080595.1 Bacteroidia bacterium
GTGCTTAATTGCACAACGCCTTTTTTTGTATTTTGATGTTTTAAGAAATTCTACTTACAATTTTACATTTAACCCTAACATAAAGTTAAGTGGCGCTTGCGGGTAGTAATAATTATAATTATTGCGCACACCACTACTTACATCGCTGTAGGTATAGCCATCGTTAGCATACAGGGCATTAAACATATTATTTACACTTACATTAAAATTAATACTTTGTGTTTTAAGCACTTTGTATAACGTATAACCAAGTTGTACATTGCTTGTATAATAGGCATTTATAACCCTATCGTTGCTTTGTGTATTGTCTAAATACTGCTTGCCTACATACTTGTGTGCCCACGTAATATCAAAGTTAGTAACAGGCTTAAACACTAATTGACCACCTATTATTAAACCTGGCGAAAATGATATGGTAGTGTTGTTATACGTGGTAGAATCATTAGCATAAGTATCGTAATTATACACATACTCTTTAAACGTTTTTATTTTATTTTGGCTTAATGCTGCGTTAGCTCCTAGGCTCAACATTTTATGTACGTTATAGTTTGCTGTAAGCTCAACTCCTTGACGGTAGCTTACAGGCACGTTTACACGGTTGTAAGCACCTACATCGTTTATAGAGCCATCAGCTATTAATTGATTTTTATAATCCATGCGATAGCCGACTAACTCCGCATTTATTTTACTGGTATTAAAACGATAGCCTATTTCCAAATCGTTTAACTGCTCTGCCTTAGGGCGACTTGCGGTACTAGATTGTGTATAATCGTTACGGTTGGGTTCTTTGTACCCAATGCTGTAAGAGGCATACACAAAATGATTTTTATTTATAGTATAAGTAGCACCAAACTTAGGGTTTACAAAAGGCAACACAACAGATTGCTGTACATTTTGCAACTGTGTGTTATATCCCAAAAAGTTATAGTGTAATATTCTATACTGCACATCTGCCCACAGGGCTAAAGCTGGCACTATGTTGTAATTAATTTTGGCATAGACATTAAAATCATTTTTCAATGCTTTGTTGGAATAGTAAGGCGTGCGTATTGCAATATCTTTGGCGTATTGGCTATAAATAATTTCGCCATAGTGCTTACCTAAATATTCGTTAAGCCCCCCTCCTACTGTTACCGCAAGATTTTTACCATTGTTGTAATTGTATGATGCTACTACACCATTGTACGTATTGTCTAACCATTTACGACGAATAATGTTAGAATTGGTAATGGTATGAGTACCTATAATTTGTGGTTGTAAACCATAGTTGCTTAAGCTAGCATTAGGTTTATATTCTTCGTAATAGCCCTTGCCATCAGTGCGATGTAGCGTTACGTTAATATTACTTTTAGCATTAATATAATGTGTAGTAACTAACTGATAGTGGCTTTGTTGATAGTTATCCGTTTGATTATCGTAGGTAAATTCGTTATAAGTACGGTTAGTTTTAAGCGAATCTTGTGATACGCCATTCCATGCTTGATACGTTTTTTCTTTCCCAGTAAATGTAATGAATTTCACTACTGTTTTTGCGCCATAATAACCACCTTGTAAATAGTAACTTTTAAGGTTACTCGTGGCTCTAGCTATATAACCTGCACTTGTAATACTACTTAATCGGGCATCAAACGCAAAATGATTATTGATAAGCCCTGTACCTACTTTTACGGTGTTTTTTATGGTGTTATAACTGCCATAACTATTGTTAAGTTCGGCATACGCTACGTTGCTCAACTTATCGGTAGCTATGTTTACGGTAGCGCCAAAAGCCCCAGCACCATTGGTACTTGTGCCTAAGCCACGTTGCACTTGTATGTTGTTTACACTGCTCAAAAAATCGGGCATGTTTACAAAAAAAGTTCCGTGACTTTCGGGGTCGTTAAGTGCTACGCCATTTACTGTGAAATTAATGCGTGTAACATCGCTACCACGTATGCGCAAACTGGTATAACCCACGCCAGCACCTGCATTGCTTGTAACAACTGTACCTGCTATGTTGTTAAGTACATAGGGTAAATCTTGCCCTGTATTGTTTTTGGTAATTTCGTCTTTGCCTATATTGGTGTGGGTAGTAGCCGAATTACTTTGTACACGTGTAGCAATTACTGATAGTTCATCTAAGGCATAATCGTTATTATTTAACTGTACTAACTTGCTCAAACCGTTGGCGGTAGCGTATTGCGTGGCAAAGCCTACGGCAGTTATTTTTATACGCTGATTAACATTTGCGGTGTTTAAATACACATTTCCATTTTGGTCAGATGTGGTAATGTAAGCACTATCATTGGTATTAATACCCATAATGCTTGCTCCTGCAATGGGTGTGTTGGTTTTATCAACCAATTTGGTACGCACTACGTTTTGTGCATACGCTGTTGCGCCCACTCCTGCAAGCATTGCAACGGTTACAATTTGTTTTTTGTTCATGGTAATAATTTGTTTTTTAGTATGTTTAAAAAACGAATTACTATTTCAAAACCTTAAAATTTTATGCCAACGGACAAACTACTTTGTGCACAAGCGTTTTTGTCTTTAAATCCCTACGGCAACATTATATTGCATCAGGTCGTCGGGTATAATCTCAGCTTTTTATAGCACCCCGTGTTGTTATTTACAACGGTACGAAAGTAGTTGTTTTTATTTACGAGGAGTATTTATTTATAAATATTAGTAGCGGTATAATTTTCAACATGCTATTGTTAGTAAACCATAGCGGTATTGGTACTTACACCACTGTATTAATTTGTTTATTTATAGTTAATAATAACCTCAACTAAAACTCCCCTTAACTTTACACAATGTCTATTATTACACTTACTACCGATATGGGCACACGCGATTATTACGTGAGTAGCATTAAAGGTAGTATATTATCACAATTAGGCGAAAACGCTGTAATAATAGACATTACACACCAAATAGATTCGTGGAATACACTACAAGCCGCCTTTGTGTTGCGCAATGCGTATGTAGATTTTCCCAAGGGAACTATTCATATAATAGGTGTAGATACTGAAGCAAGTAAAACCCGCAAACACGTGCTTGTAGTAGCAAACGGACATTATTTTATAGGGTGCGATAACGGTGTATTTAGCCTAATGTTTGACGATATGGAAAATATTGATAAAATAGTGGAGCTAAACATAAATAGCGATACCGATTATAAAACATTTCCCACCCGAGATATATTTGTAAAAGCCGCATGCCACTTGGCTAAAGGCGGTGTCCCCGAAGTGTTGGGGCGCACTCTTATAGAAAAACAATTAAACAGACTCATAATAGGCGACCCAGTATTTGATACCAACACCCAAACCATAATTGGTAAAATTATATACATAGATAATTATGGTAATGCAATAACCAACATTACCGCCGAAATATTTAAAAGTGCGTGCATGGGGCGTGCATTTAATTTGGCATTGCGCCCACGTAGCAACCGAAGTTTGGAGGGCTTATATAATTTTAAGCGTCTAAGCGAAAGTTATAACGAGGTAGATTTAAGCGATTTAATAATACTCGTAAACAATGTAGGCTTATTGGAAATAGCTATGAACCAAGGTAATGCGCAACAAATGCTCGACTTAGGCCCTAATTTACAAGTTAAATTTCAATTTGAAAACTTTAGATAAAATGAGTACTGTATATTAATAATGTGTTGAAAATTTATTTTGCACAAAGCGAAAAATAAATTTGTTGCTATTAATAAATTTTTACATTGCACCACTTTCAAAACACTAATACTACACTAACGTGAGCGCTAAAAAACCAACACCTGTTGCCGCAAAAAAAACAGCTACTAAAGCAAAAGTAGCTGAGAAAAAAACAGTTGCGAAAAAAACAGAAAAAACTACAAAACCTGCTAAAACAAAGGAGGATAAAACTGTAGTGGCTAAAAATACAACTACAAGTAAAATAGCTACTGTTAAAAAAACAGACCCTAAATTAAAAGCAAAAAAAGTAGTTGAGAAACCCGCTAAAAAAGAAAAAGCGTCAAAGAAAAAAGGGAAGGGTAACGATGATGACGACGACGATGAAGAAGATGTTGTGGTAAAAGACGACTACTATGCCACTGACGACGATGGCGATGACGACGAACCAGTAATACCAAAAAAGAAAGGTAAAAAAGGTAAAAAAGGGGAGGACGTAGATGATGTAGAAACAGAAGCGTTTGAAGTAATTGACGATATTATTGATGTTGCTATTGACGACGACGAAATAGAAGTTAAAATAAAACGTGGCAGTAAAAAAGTAGCAAAAAAAACCGTTCGTAAAATAAAAGACGAACATTTTGAATTTGACATAGCACCTGCAATAGCACCTGATAGCAAATACATAATGTTTGAAATGGAATTTCCAATTCACTCAAGCCTTGGTGTATTGTACGAATTTTTGATAGAGCCTACTGCCCTACAAGAATGGTTTGCTGATAGAGTACAGGAGCGCAATAGCGTATATACTTTCTTTTGGCAAAATGCACAACAACAAGCTCAATTACTTAAAGAAAAAGTAGAAACACTAATTCGTTTCCGTTGGTTAGATGGCCCTCGTGATACGTTTTTTGAATTCAGAATTATTGAAGATGAACTTACACGTGATACTACTTTAGTAGTAATAGATTACGCCGAAGACGAAGACGAAATAGCTGCCGCAAAACAATTATGGACAAGTCAAATAGACGACTTGCACCGTGTACTAGGCGCTCGATAATACAAGTTTACATTAGCTTACAATTATTTAAACTATGCTCAAAAAACTAGATAAGTTTATCATAAAATCGTTTATAGGACCATTCACAGCCACCTTTTTGGTGGCTTTGTTTATTCTAATTATGCAATTTGTATGGAAATACGTTGATGATTTTGCAGGCAAAGGAATTGAGAGTAAAGTACTTGTAGAATTTTTTGTATATCTTACCGCAGGTATGGTACCACTGGCTTTGCCCTTGGGTATTATGGTAGCATCTATTATGCTATTTGGTAACTTGGCCGAGCGTTATGAACTTGCCGCCATGAAAGCCTCTGGCATATCTATACAACGTATTATGTTGCCCCTTATATTTTTAACGGCATCAATATCGTTTGGCGCATTTTTGTATAGTAATTATGTATTGCCCATAGCCAACCTAAAAAGTTATGCGCTCCTATACAGCATTACCGAACAAAAACCTGCCGTAAATTTAAAGGAAGGAATATTTTTTAATGGTATTGAAAACTTTAGCATACGTGTAGGCAAGCGAGATAAAAATGGTATAGACTTGTACGACCTTATGATATATAACCACCTTGAACACCGTGGTACTGATAAGGTTATTTATGCCAAAAAAGGAATGATGACCGTAACCGATAGCGGACATTATATGCGCTTAACCCTACACGATGGCTATAGCTACGAGGAAGTGCACGAAGAAGGAAAGCCTAATTTGAATATGCCATTTATTCGTAATAAGTTTAAATTGCAAGAACTTAAAATGGATTTATCAGCCTTTAAATTAAAACGTGCCAACGAAAACGATTATAAAGACAATGCCTCTATGCTTAACTTGCGCCAGCTGGACGAGCAATTGGACACCATTAAACAAACTACCAAAAAAAATCACACCACTATACTTACGCAAGTAAATAACTCTATTGGTTATTTTCCTGATAGTGCCATTACCAAGGCAATAATAAAAGATGTAAACCCCAGTGCTTGGCTACAGCGTCGTACCAAAGACGAAAAACTACGCATAATAGATGGGGCATTAAACTTGGCGCGCAATAATAAATCGGCAATAGATTTTTTAAAACAAAGCGACGAAAGCGAGCGTGAACAAATAGTACGTTACAAAATAGAATGGCACAAAAAAATAACATTGGCTGTAGCCTGCCTTATACTTTTCTTTATTGGTGCGCCTTTGGGTAGTATTATTAAAAAAGGTGGCTTGGGTATGCCTATGGTAGTATCGGTATTGTTTTTTGTGGTGTTTCACGTATTGGGTGTAGCAGGAGAAAAAATGGCTAAAGAAGCCACACTTACCGTATTTGGTGGTATGTGGCTGGCTTCGGGTATATTGTTACCTATAGGAATATTTCTAACCTACAAAGCCACTACTGATTCGGCTTTATTTAATGCGGATAGTTATATTAACTTTTTTAAAAAGTTGTTTGTAAAAAATAAATAAAATACCCCACTATTTTACTATTTTGCACGTATATATCTACAACAATTATTTATACAACTATATGCGTTATACTTTTATTCTATTTATTACTTCGTTTTTATTGTTTACAAGCATAAGTTATGCGCAAAACAAAACCATTACAGGCAAAATTACCGATGCGCAAACCAACGAATCAGTACCATTTGCAAGCCTCCAACTAAAGGGTACAACCACTGGCGGTGTTACCTCATTTGAGGGTACATACTCCATTAGTAGTACCATGCTTACTGATAGTTTGGTAATAACCTGCATTGGCTACGAAACTCAAAAAATAAAAATAAACAAGGCATTAGCTACACAAATTATTGACGTAAAGCTAAACCAAAGCAACGTACAACTTACCGAAGTAGTAATAAAACCTGGCGAAAATCCGTCGTGGATTATTATGCGAGAGGTACTAAAACACAAAGCCGACAACGACCCTAAAAAACTAAAAGCCTACCAATACCAAGCCTACACACGTAGCGAAATGGATATTGACAACCTTTCGCCTGCTATTAAAAAAAATAAAATTACAGGCAAAGTAGCACGTGCGGTGGATAATGTGTCTAAAGTAAATAGTGGCGATAGCGGACGAATGGTGCTCCCATTATTTGTAAGCGAAGCCGTAAGCGATTATTTTTACAACTCGCAGCCTGTAAAGTTTAAAGAGGTTATTAAAAAAAGCAAAGTGCAAGGTGTTGGTTTTGAGGGGAACAGCATCATCAATCAGTTTTTGGGGCAAGGCATACAAGGGTTTAATTTTTACAATAATTACATATCGTTACTAAGCAAAGATTTTACATCGCCCTTGGCCGAAAGTTGGAAAGCCGCCTACCGTTATTATCTCATTGATAGCATACAACTCAACAACCGAGAAACCTATTTAATAGAGTTTAAACCTCGTAATAAAATGGACTTGGCATTTACAGGCAAAATGTGGATAGACAAGCAAACCTTTGCTCTAGCGCAAATAGATGCTACTATAACCAAAGATGCCAACATCAATTTTATTGATAAAATAAAAGTACAACAGGAGTTTAACTACATTAATAATACTGCGTGGATGCAAACCAACGGACGATTATTGATAGACGTAGGACAGCTTAAAGACTATGCATCTGGCGTGCTTATAAAAAGTTATACGAGTAATAGCTTTATAGAATTAAACAAAGAATTGGGCAAAGAATTTTTTGATGTGCCGTTCCAACAACTGGAAGACCAAGAGGGCGATACGGCCTACTGGAGTAGCGCACGCCCTTACCAACAAACTGCCGAAGAACTTGCAGTTATTGCCACCATAGATTCTATTAAAAATATTCCTGCGCTAAAAAAATGGATAAATGCTATGGACTTAATTGTAAATACATTTATACCCATAGGCAAAATAGAACTTGGGCCGTGGCCTTATATTTATGCTAATAATCAGTTTGAAGGACATCGTTTTAGAATAGGATTTAGAAGCAACGAAAAATTTAGCAAATGGTGGACACTCCGTAGCCACGTGGCAATAAGCACTAAAGACCCTTCGCCGTTTAAATTTAATGTGGACTTAGTGCGTATTTTGGCTAAGAAAAAATATGCTGATATTGGCTTACGTGTTACCCAAGAAGTAGAACAAATAGGACTAAGCCCTGACGATGTACTTAATTTTAATAGCGATTTTTCGTATGCCTTATTTGGTGCATTTTCTCGTTTTGGGCAATTTAAACGTCCGTATTATATAGGCGATATAGATTTATACAGCAACTACGAACCGCTTAACGGACTTAGCTTGCGTGCCGATGTAAGAGTGAAAAAAATAACCCCAGAGTTTTCGTTTGCTTACTATAATGCCGATAATAACTTGCAAAAAGACATTACTACACACGAAGTTACCGCACTTATACGCTATGCACGTGGCGAATACACCAGTCGTACCAGCCACAACAATGCTGTGCGATTAACGTTTAACAACAATTACCCAATATTTACCCTGCGCTACACGTATGCCAGCAAAGCCCTAGGTGCCGACTTTGAATACCATAAAGTATTAGGGAGCATAAGCAAATCTATACGTATGGGCTTATTAGGGCGTAGCAACATAGAGTTGTTGGGTGGTATTGTGCCCAATACTGTACCCTACCCTATTTTATTTGTACACCAGGGCAACAAATCGCCGTTTATGATAGATGCAGCCTATAATTTAATGGGATACTTTGAGTTTATTAGTGATAAATACGTTGCTGTACGTTATTACCACGATTTTCAAGGGTTGTTTTTTAACCGAGTGCCGTTGCTTAAAAAACTAGCGTGGCGCACGCATGCAGGCGGACGAATGCTATATGGTGGCATAAGCCAAGCTAACAAAAACATAATAGCCCCTTACGACCAAAATAACCTTGCCGTAGCTCCCATTGCCGATTTTAACAACGCTATACCCTACGCAGAATGTAGCTATGGCGTGGACAATATTTTTAAATTCTTATCTATTGATTTTGTGCATCGCCTTAGTTACTTATCTCACCCCGATGCTAAACC
>JBEBIC010000117.1:0-8656 GCA_040080595.1 Bacteroidia bacterium
AAAAGCAGTTTTTTTATTCATAGTCTTTGATTTCTTCAAAGCTAAGTATATTAAGCGACACAGAGATTTCTAGCACCAGAAATGTCTATTACCCCCAAATATGACATTTATAGAGTTGTTTTTTATTTACAATACCGTTTTTCTTAACGGTTTTTGAATTGCAAAAAATGCAGTTTTTTTATTCATAGCCTTTGATTTCTCCAAAGCTAAGTATATTAAGCGACACAGAGATTTCTAGCCTACTTTTTGTCTATTACCCCGGAATTATTAAAAAACAAAACAGCCTCAATAAATATATTTATTGAGGCTGTTTTGTTTTTGTGGCTCCAATGGGAATCGAACCCATATCAAAAGTTTAGGAAACTCCCATTCTATCCGTTGAACTATAGTGCCATATACTTTACTGTTGCAAATATATAATTGAATACCCATACTCTACATACAAATTTTAATTAATATCAGTACGGAGTACAGCATACACATGGGAGTTAAAAGGTTGTTCGTTTACGAAAAAATTGTTGCGGGCTTCACCTTCTTTTACAAAACCAATGGTAGCTAATACAGCGCACGAGCCTGTGTTGTGCTCATGTACCTGCGCTTCAATGCGGTGCAACTGTGGCAAATTAGCAAAGGCCTGCTGTACAAATTGTTGCAAGGCACGTTTCATAATGCCTTTACCCCAATGGGTTTGTGCCAAATAAAAAGTAATAAATGCAAAACGATGTGTAGGGTTAAAATTATTAAGGTAACATGCACCCACCACTTCATTATTATATACTATTATGCAGGTATAACATTGTGTAGCGTCCATTAAATGGCTTATGTACCTATGTTCATCATGCGGCGTGCGTAGTTGTTGCGCATCAAGATATTGCAACACATTGGGCGTATTGCGTATAGCACATAGTGCTTGCGTATCGGCAAGGGTAACATTGCGCAAGCTAAGGTGTAATTGGGGTTGGTTGTTTAACATTTCGGTTGTAAATTTGCATAAAATAATAATGCCATGCCTACACAATTTTTAGCTCAACCTATTGATTACCTTAAAGGGGTAGGCGAGCAGCGTGCTACTATTTTAAAAAAAGATGCGGGCATATTTACTTACGGCGATTTGCTGTATTATTTTCCATACAAATACATTGATAAATCAGTAATACACACCATAGCAAGCCTTACACCCGATATGCCTTACGTGCAATTGCGTGGTAAAATTACGAGTGTGCAAGTGTTAGGCGTAGCACGTGCGCAACGCATGGTAGCTACCTTTGCCGATGCCTCGGGTACAATTGAGCTTACGTGGTTTCAAAGTATTAATTACTTAAAACAAAGCATAAGTGTAGGTAATGAGTATGTGGCTTTTGGTAAAATAACCGATTACAAAGGTAAGTACAGTATAGTACACCCCGAAATGGAATTATATACGCCTGCCCTTGTAACCCAACAAATACCATTATACCCAGCGTACAATACTACCGAAAAAATGAAAAATAGAGGTTTGGATAGTAAAGCTATATCCAAACTAATGTTGGCGTTGGTTACGCTTATTAAGCAAAAACAAATTATTTTCCCTGAAACATTATCGCCTGCTATATTGGAGCAGTACCGCTTAATGAGTGCTACCGAAGCCATTATACAACTTCATTTCCCTAGTAACAATGCAACTATTATTAATGCTCAAAACCGTATAAAATTTGAAGAATTATTTTTCTTACAACTTAAACTTATTAAGCTTAAAAAACTTAATCAGCAAAATATACGTGGGCATGTATTTAGCATAGTAGGTGCATATTTCAACGAATTTTACAAACAAATTCCATTTACACTTACAGGCGCACAAAAACGTGTACTTAAAGAAATACGCAACGATGTAGGCACAGGCAAACACATGAACCGCCTTATACAGGGCGATGTAGGCAGCGGCAAAACTATAGTAGCACTTATGAGTATGCTTTTGGCTATTGATAATACGTACCAAGCCTGCCTTATGGCTCCTACCGAAATACTTGCTACACAGCACTTTCATGGTATTACGGAGTTGTTAAAAGACTTGCCTGTAACTGTAAAATTACTCACAGGAAGTACCAAAATAAAGGAACGACGTAGTATTCACGCTCAATTATTATCAGGCGAATTAAATATATTAATAGGTACACATGCCTTGATAGAAGAGGTAGTACAATTTAAAAACTTGGGCATAGCAATAATAGATGAGCAACATAGGTTTGGTGTAGAACAACGCTTTAAATTATGGAAAAAAAACTCTATAGCTCCTCCGCATGTATTGGTAATGACGGCAACTCCCATACCTCGTACATTGGCTATGACCTTGTATGGCGACTTAGATATATCTACCATTGACGAACTTCCCGCAGGACGTAAACCCATTAAAACGATACATTACACCGAAAATAAACGCTTAATGGCATACGGATTAATGCGTGAGCAAATAGCCCTTGGGAGGCAGGTGTATGTAGTGTATCCGTTAATTGACGAAAGTGAAACGTTGGATTTTCAAAACTTAATGCAAGGCTTTGATAATATTGTAAGTTACTTTCCCGAACCGCAATACCGTGTAAGTGTGGTACACGGACAAATGTCGGCAGCGGATAAAGAAGCGTCAATGCAACAATTTGTAAAAGGTAACACGCATATAATGATAGCTACTACCGTAATAGAAGTAGGTGTAAATGTACCCAATGCTTCAGTTATGATTATAGAAAGTGCTGAGCGTTTTGGCTTGTCGCAATTGCACCAGTTGCGCGGTAGAGTAGGGCGTGGTGCCGACCAAAGTTATTGCACGCTCATTACAGGGTTTAAATTAAGTGCCGATAGTAAGTTGCGTATGAGTACTATGTGCGAAACCAACGACGGATTTAAAATAAGTGAAGTAGATTTAAAACTACGTGGAGCAGGCGATATACATGGCACACAGCAAAGTGGTATTATGAATTTTAAACTTGCCGATCTTGCCAAAGACCAACAAATATTAATAGCCGCACGCAACACCGCTATAGATATAATGAACGATGACCCTAACCTAAACTTACCGCAACACGCAGGTATGAAAGTAGAACTACACAAAATAGAAACAGGCAAAACCAATTGGAGTAGAATAAGTTAATGGCTCTTAACTATACTAAAACAAACCGTCCGCTGTAATTAGCTTACAGCGGACGGTTTTATAGTACTAGTACTAGTACTTTTATTTGTTTAATAATACTTTAGCCATAGTAGCACCTATTTGAGCAGGGCTATCTACTACGTGTATTCCGTTGTCGCGCATTATTTGCATTTTAGCAGCAGCAGTATCGTCTGCACCACCTACTATTGCACCTGCGTGTCCCATTCTACGTCCTGGAGGCGCAGTTTGTCCAGCTATAAATCCTACTACTGGTTTACGGTTACCATCAGCCTTAACCCAACGAGCAGCTTCAGCTTCAAGGCTACCGCCTATTTCGCCTATCATTACTATTGCATCAGTTTCGGGGTCGTTCATTAATAATTCTACCGCTTCTTTAGTAGTTGTACCAATTATAGGGTCGCCACCAATACCAATAGCAGTAGATATTCCCATACCTGCTTTAGCTACTTGGTCAGCCGCTTCGTAAGTTAATGTACCCGATTTAGATACAATACCTACACGTCCTTTTTTAAATACAAAACCTGGCATAATACCTACTTTAGCTTCGTCTGCAGTAATAACGCCTGGGCAGTTAGGGCCTATTAAACGGCAATCTTTACCTGCAAGGTACGATTTAGCCATAATCATATCTTTAGTTGGAATACCCTCAGTAATACATACTATAACCTTAATACCTGCGTCAGCAGCTTCCATAATAGCATCTGCTGCAAATGCAGGAGGTACAAATATGATAGATACGTCAGCACCAGTTTTAGTTACAGCATCAGCTACAGTGTTAAATACTGGCTTACCTAAGTGTTCTTGTCCGCCTTTACCTGGTGTTACACCTCCTACTAATTGTGTACCGTAGGCTAACATTTGTTCAGCATGAAAAGTACCTTCTGTACCTGTAAAACCTTGAACAATAAGTTTTGAATTTTTATTTACTAATACTGCCATGATGAGTGTTGAGTTTGTTTTATGTAATGATTTAATTTGAGTACAAAACTAAAATAAAAAGTTGATGTATTGGGTTTAATTATAGCTTGATTTTATGCTTGCCCCATAGTACCGTTAAAATTCATAGGTATGCCACTTGGCGCATCTACGTTTTTAATAACTCCGTGCGCTTGTTCGTAGCGAGCAATATTATCGCGCAATGCCATAAACAAACGCTTAGCGTGCTCTGGCGTAAGTACAATACGCGATTTTACTTTAGCCTTAGGTGCACCTGGCATCATACGTATAAAATCTACTACAAATTCCGATGTAGAGTGTGTAATAATAGCTAGGTTAGAATAAATTCCTTCTGCCATTTCTTCAGTTAATTCTATTTCAATTTGGTTTTCTTGTGCTTCGTTTGCCATAGTGTTTTAGGTTTTAAAAAGTGAGTTGTTTTGTGTTTTTATAGTATATCTAATCCAATATCGGTACGGTAATATTTTTCAGCATAATCAATATGTTGCGCAGCTTCTTGTGATAATTTTCGTGCTTCGTTAGGTTTATTGTGTAATGCAGTAAGTGCTAGTACACGCCCTCCATTTGTACGCACGTTTTCGTTCTCATCAATACGTGTACCTGCATGAAATGCCAGTACATCTTTGGGCAATGTACCTAAGTTTTGTATTAGTTTGTCTTTAGCATATTCTTCGGGATATCCGCCACTTACACACATAGTAGTAATGGCGGTGCGAGGGTCAATATCCAATGTTTGGGTATGCAATGTTTGTGTGGCTACGGCATCAAACAAATCTAAAATGTCGTTGTTTATACGTGGTATTACTACTTCGGTTTCGGGGTCGCCCATACGGCAATTATATTCTATTACGTAGGGTTCGCCGCCTACATTCATTATGCCTATAAATACAAACCCACGGTAGTCTATGTTGTCTTTTATTAAGCCGTTTATGGTGGGTTGTATAACCTTAGTTTCTAGTTTTTGTATAAATGCTTCGTCGGCAAATGGCACTGGGCTTACAGCACCCATCCCACCTGTGTTTAAGCCTGTGTCGCCTTCGCCTATGCGTTTGTAATCTTTGGCAATGGGTAATACTTTATACGATTTACCGTCGGTTAATACAAATACAGAACATTCTATTCCGCTCAAAAATTCTTCTATAACTACCGTTGCCGATGCTGCTCCAAACTTAGCGTTGGTAAGCATTTCGGTTAATTCGGCTTTGGCTTCGGTAAGGCTTTCGGTTATTATAACTCCCTTGCCTGCCGCCAAACCATCGGCTTTGAGCACATAAGGCGGTGTAAGTGTGGTTAAAAAATCAATACCCTGTACCAAAGTAGCCTGTGTAAACGAAGCGTATGCCGCAGTAGGAATACCATGGCGTAGCATAAATTGTTTGGAGAAATCTTTACTACCCTCCAATAATGCACCATCTTGTTTTGGGCCAATTATAGGTATGGTTTTAAGTAGGTCATCAGCCAAAAAATAATCGTGTATGCCCAATGTTAGCGGAGCTTCGGCGCCTACTATTACCATATCTATGGCATTAGTCCACACAAAGTTTTTTATGGCTTCAAAGTCGGTATCATTCATCGCTACATTAGTTCCGCAACGTGCTGTACCTGCGTTTCCTGGGGCTATGTATAAGTTTTGTAAGTGCTTACTTTGGGCTATTTTCCAAGCAAAAGCGTGTTCGCGTCCACCGCTTCCAAGTAATAGTATGTTGAGTTGTTTTCCCATTTTTTATTGTTGCTCAAAACTACTAAAATGTGTCGTAAACCAATCAAATTAAACACATAATATTTTTAGTTTTTTATATGCTTAAATAGTAGCGTTTTTAGTACCTTTGTTTGCAGTAATTTAACAACTAATATATAAGTGTACTATGATAACAGTAAGCGAAAATGCAAAAGCACGTGCAATAGAACTAATGCGTGAAGAGGGCAAACCCGAAACATCGTTTATACGTGTAGGCGTTAAGGGTGGCGGATGTAGCGGACTTTCGTACTCGTTAGAATTTGATAATGATACCCGCCCCGATGACCGTATGTTTGAAGATAAGGGAATGAAAATAGTGGTGGATAAAAAAAGTTTTTTGTACTTAGTAGGCACCGAGTTAGAATACTCAGGAGGCTTAAATGGCAAGGGCTTTAGCTTTAATAACCCTAACGCAAGCCGCACGTGTGGTTGTGGAGAATCATTCTCAGTATAAAATAAAATTGCCACGAATGCACGAATCAAAGTTGAAAATTATTCGTGCATTCGTAGCAAAAATAAATTATTAAGTGCAAAACACATAACAATACGCTCAAATAAATTTCCGCTATGATTCGTGTATTCGTGGCAAAAACTTAAACCATTACGCATAAAAAACACTAGCGCATAAAAATAATATTCGTGCATTCGTGGCAATTATTTAAAACGCCACGCATAAAATTTAAAATACAAAACAACTTAACACTTACCCCAACTATGGCTAACGAACTTTTTGACGAAATAACTTCCAAAGAATACGAATACGGTTTTGTAACCAACATAGATAGCGACGATGCGCCCAAAGGTCTAAATGAGGACATTATACGCTTTATCTCTGCTAAGAAAAAAGAACCTGCATTTGTGTTGGAATATCGCTTAAAGGCTTACCAACATTGGCTTACACTTACTGAACCCGAATGGGCGCATGTGCATTATCCACAAATAGATTTTAACGACATTATATATTACTCCGCTCCTAAGCCCAAAAAACAATTGGGCAGTTTGGACGAAGTAGATCCAGAATTATTAGACACATTTAAACGTCTTGGTATAAGTATTGACGAACAAAAACGCCTAAGCAACGTAGCTGTAGATATAGTAATGGATAGCGTAAGCGTTGCCACTACGTTCAAAGCCACGCTTAAAGAAAAGGGAATATTGTTTTGCTCTATGAGCGATGCCATACACGATTACCCCGAATTAATACAAAAATATATGGGTAGTGTAGTGCCTTATACTGATAATTATTACGCAGCATTAAACAGTGCTGTGTTTACCGATGGTTCGTTTTGTTACATACCCAAAGGCGTGCGTTGCCCTATGGAATTAAGTACTTATTTTCGTATAAACAGTGCAGGAACAGGGCAGTTTGAACGTACACTTATTGTGTGTGATGATGATGCGTACGTATCGTACCTTGAAGGTTGTACTGCACCAATGCGCGACGAAAACCAATTGCACGCAGCCGTGGTAGAAATAGTAGCCATGAACAATGCTGAGGTAAAATACAGTACCGTACAAAACTGGTATCCTGGCGATAAAGAGGGTAAAGGCGGTATATATAACTTTGTAACCAAACGTGGTATATGTATGGGCAATGGCAGTAAAATAAGTTGGACACAAGTAGAAACGGGTAGTGCCATTACATGGAAATATCCATCGGTAATACTTAAAGGTGATAATAGCACAGGCGAATTTTTTAGCGTAGCCGTTACCAACAATATGCAACAGGCCGATACAGGTACTAAAATGGTACACATAGGGCGTAATACAAAATCTACCATTATAAGCAAAGGCATAAGTGCAGGCAAGAGCAACAACAGTTACCGTGGCTTAGTTAAAATAAATAAAAGCGCACACAATGCACGTAACTTTAGCCAATGCGATAGCTTGCTTATGGGCGACCAATGCGGAGCACATACATTCCCTTATATTGAAATACAAAATTCTACAGGCAAAGTAGAACACGAAGCCACTACAAGTAAAATAGGCGAAGACCAATTATTTTATTGCAACGCACGTGGCATAAATACCGAAAAAGCCATAGGGCTTATTGTAAACGGCTATTGTAAAGATGTACTAAACAAACTCCCTATGGAATTTGCGGTGGAAGCCCAAAAACTACTAAATGTAAGTTTGGAGGGTAGCGTGGGATAAATTATGGATTTTAAGTACGATGTAGATAAATTGTTTTTTGCGGACTTATTTAGTTGCGAAGTAAACGAGCTAAATAAGTACAGTTCTTTTTTTGATTTTAGAAATCCACAGTTAAAACGTAAGGAATTTAATAGTAGTAGAAATGGGTTGTATAGCACTTTAGTAAAGCAACATGGAGAACTATGTATGCTTAACTTAGGGACTAATTGCGATATAAAAAGTGGTTTTGCTATTGACCATATTATTCCATTATCGTCAAACGTATTAAACAAACGTAGAGGAATTGTTGCGTTACCAAATCAAAAAAGTAGCTACCGAAAGCTATGGTGCTAATGACATTAATAATTTGATAATTGCTTGTAATAATTGTAACAACCACAAGAAACATAATTTTTTATCAGTCATTAAAATGAGTGGGATTTTAAAACTAAAACAAGTAATAAACGTTTTGTAAAATGAAATTAAAAGTATTTTATGTCGCATCAATTTGTTTTGCACTTACATTCATTACCATATTTAGTGAATCTTGTAGAATTATGGAGTCACGTGTTACAATATGCGATGTCGGTTTTAATGATGGTTATGCAAAAGATACGGTTGAATTATTTGATTCTATTTCTTTCAGAATAAGACCTCTTACAGGAGGGCAGTACTGTTCAAATAAC
>JBEBIC010000391.1:0-1855 GCA_040080595.1 Bacteroidia bacterium
CATCGGTAGCGTCTATCTCCTCTAGTTGAGTACCATTGTCTAATGCTTTTTCAACTATTATTAAACGTATTACCTCTTGCAATTGCTCTTGCTCATTATTCGTTAGTTTAAACGTGGTAGCCGCTGTAGTTAGTAGTGCTACGGCATCGTCAAACTGATGTTGTTGTACCAATAAGCCCGCTTTCATTATAGGATAATCTATTATATAATTGCGTTTGGCATTAGCCGTGGTACGTGCACCGTAATACCCGCTTAACGATGCTTCGCCCAATACCATAGCAAGCGAATCGTAACGAATAACGGCATTAGGATTTTGTGGTTCGCCCATATACACATCGCTTACTTGTTTTATTAATGTTTGATATTCCTGTAACGAATTATCAAACGCTGGCGTACCGTATTGCGTTTGCAAAGTAGTAGTCATACTTTGCTTGTTGGCAGTATAAGTAGCTACAGGCGCAGTAAGTTGTGCGGTATTGCAGGGGGCTTCACATATTAGGCTTGGGCAAGCCATGTTATTGGCGGCTACAATAGTAGCAGGATATGCTCCACGAACCCCATTAGGTATTGAGCCATAGTAGGTTATAGGATTGGGGTTATTATCAATACTATACCCTAATGTACCTGAAAACATATTAGCATAACTAAGTGTAGCTGCACCAGTTACTGTTTGTCCTTGTGTAGTAGGAATACCTGAACCATTTAATTGTATGGTTATGTCGCTCCAATTACTAAGGTTAGCATACACTGGGCTGTTAGCAAGTGTATTACACTTAAATGCTAAACCAACACTAGCTGGAGCTGTTAGGCTTCTATTATCACCGTCAGCATACAAGTTAAATTGGTTACCGCTTATGGTGTTTTTGTATATTTCGTTAGCCAATTGCCCACTATTGTTTACAGTTATACCATAGGCTTTGTTGTTATAGTTATTCAAAATGCTAAGTATCCCAGTTGTGGTATTAATAGTGTTTTCCATTACAGAGTATTGCTTACAACCCTCCAAATGAATACCGCCATACTTCAGGTATAAATTTTCTGCGGTTATATTAAACGTGTTTCTATTTATACTTGCATTATTACAACCATTCAAAAATATACCATATTGATTATTAAGCGAAGATTGAGTGCTAAATGTAGTTTTATATAAATCAAATACGCTTTGGTATGAACTTACTCTATGGAACGAATTATTATTCATAGCATATATACCATAACTTAAATTGTTAAAAGTACTGTAAGTATAAGAGTTACAAGGCACATTTGTATTATTACAAACAGGACCAACATTAACTCCTGCCGACAATAAATTAATGCCTTTAACATTCCAATTATTTGCACCGTTAGTCAAATAACCAAAGGTACATCCCGAAAAAGTAACACCCTCTACTTCATTTAGATAAACTAAATCTACAGCAGGTAAGCCCATAAAATAAGAATTATAAGAAATTGTAAATGTACATTTTTTAAACGTACTTAAATCGTTACGTTTATTGGTAACGGTAGTCAGCCAATTTTGGTATTTTTTCATTAATATACAGTTATTACTCTCCTTAAATGTAGAGTTATTCGCTATAATAATCCCTCCAGTAGTGTAGGTGGCACTATTGTCTAAATTCCAGTCATAGTTACAAACACCAGTACTCATATCCGTCAGTGTTGAATTATTAATGTAAGCTCTTGCCATTCTTGTATTACTTTGACTTAGGCTTGTATTACCGCAAACATATATACCAGACCAAAAACTATTTGGCATTCCTTTTATTGTGCAATTTTCCAATACAAGTCTTCCCCCTGTAGTACCTGCGGTAGTACTAGCTAAAACCTTAATGAAGAAGTGATAGGAGCCAGTACC
>JBEBIC010000118.1:0-8568 GCA_040080595.1 Bacteroidia bacterium
TTATACTAATTACACCCCCCCCCTAAGCGTAGTCTTAGGTAATCAATGGTCGGCAAGCTATACGGTTTGCTAAGCGTAGTTTGTAACTACGCTTTCGTATCGTTTTTAAACAATACTGCGGCTTAGTTGCAAACTAAGCCGAGTGCTAAACTTTAACATTTGTACCTTCTATTATCTTTTTTCGTACATTTAAAATTTAATAATTTCTTAACCCCTATTTCGCTAAACCCCAAAACGTTAGTGGCTTTTTTAACGGACTAACATAGAAATTAAGAACATTGATAAGAATTTATGAAAAATAGTATAAATTCAGCTAAGTAAATAATACTCAAAAGAACATTTTCTTGTTACAACTCCGCATTAATATACCCTAGCATTTGCGAGGCTAACCCGTTAGTAGTGCTTGCACAACATATACCTTGTATTACGTTAGTAAACCATATTTCGTTAGCACTGCTTATGTTGGATAGTGATAGCGATGTTTCTGCATAGGGTATATTATGCTTAGCGCAGGTGTTAAGTATAACTTTGCGCATAACGCCGTTTAACGCCCCTTGGGGTAATGGTGGTGTTAGTAATACATTATCTTTTACAATAAACACATTGCTTTTATAACCCTCGGCTACATTGCCCTGTTCGTTAAGTAGTAATGTTTCGTTATAATTATTAGCAAGAGCATAATTTCCTGCTAATACATACAGCAGTGCCGATGTTGTTTTAATAGTACTTAATTCTGTACACGTTTTGTAATTATTGGTATAAACGCCATATATATAAGGTGTTGTGTTAATGCTGTAAGTAGCTGTAGCCAAAGGTTCGTGGCTTATACTTAACTCCGTTTTTTGGCTATCACACGCATAACCCATAGCACCCACACGGCTTAGCTGCATGCGTACACGTGCATTTATAAGTGCATGCCTTTGTATATATTCTTGCAAATAAGAGTTAAAATTATGCTCACTAAAAAGTATAGCATTCTCCAACCCCAACACTGTAGCACCATGTAGCATACGTGCGTAATGCGCTGTTGCAAAACATACCTTACCATTGGCTATACGTAGTGTTTCAAATATTCCGTCGCCGTAGTGGGTTGCTCTGTTCATTGGTGTTATATGTTTCTTAGTGCTGTATTTTTAGTAAAGGTCGTATAAAAACTTCTAATGTACATGGTGGGTAAATTTACACCAACAGCCATGTATTACAGGTGTTTTTATTAAACCTCGTATTTTAATCCCACAAAGGGTTCATTACTACTACTCTACATTTTTCATCGGCATTGGTGCAGTTAGGATATACGCCAGCCCCCTTTACAGTCCAATATTTTACCTTAGCACCATACCTACGCAATAGGCTAGCCACGGCTTCGGCACGACGTTGCGCAAGTTTGTTGTTTAATTTATTACTACCTGTTGGATCGGTATAGCCCATTATTTCTAATTGCGGAATAGATTTTTGTTTTAAATCTAAAGCAAATGTTTTTAAGTATTCTTCTTGCTCTGCACTTACTTTACTACTATTTAGCTTAAAATAAATAGGCTTAATGGTAAATGTAGTTTGTGTTTTTTCAAGACGTTCAACAGGAATCGTTGGGGCGTCTATAGTTTTTTCAACAACTGGCGCAACCGCTGCAATTACAGGTACTACTATAGGTTTTAGGAAATCAAATTGTTGCGCTACACTTTGTTTGGTATTGGTAGTTAAATCTACCGTTAGTGTTTTTAGTGTAGTGGCACTATCCACTTTGTTGATAGGTGTAATAGTATATACAACGCCCGATTGTAGGGGAAGCGCAATAGTGTTGTCAAATTCGTTTGCCGAAAAATTACCTACTAATTCTTGGGTATTACTTGCAGGGTTTTGCGCATATACTTTAAACGTTTTGTTGGGGGCAACGTTTTGCAACTTACCACTTAATATAGTTAATCCCTTGTAAGGTGCTGTAGTGTTGGTAGTACATGCTTTATAAATATCATAACTACCAAAGCCCCCCATACGGTTTGATGCAAAATAATATTCGGTAGCCGTTGCTTTGGTGTAATAAATATCATCAGCTATAGAGTTAATGGGGTAGCCCATATTTACAGGGGCTTCAAACGTTCCGTTGGTATATTTACTTTTAAACACATCGTAACCACCTATGGCGTTATGTCCTTTACTACTAAAATACAATTCGTTTTTATCGGTATCAAAATAAGGCGCATCTTCGTCTAACGCCGTGTTAATAGTGGTTAATAACTGTGCTACGTTCCATGTATTATCGTCTTTTCGAGTAGCCATATACAAATCTCTACCACCTGTACCACGCTTACGAATACTAGAAAATACAACAGTATTACCCTCGTTAAAAAACGTAGCGCTACCTTCCCAAGCCTTGGTATTTAACCCTTTGAGCGGTGTTACTTTATTATTAATCACTTCAAAAAAATCGCCACTGCCTCTGCGTTTTTTATCACGATAAATAAATAATTTATTGTTAGTTAATGCTAGTGTAGCATCGTGTTTACTACTATTTATAGGCTTTGGCAAGCTATGTGGCGATGCAAATTTATTGCCGTTTTGCACCATTATGTTTTCGTTGTAGTCGTACGTAGTTATTACTTTATCGTGCTTACCGTTTACTATATTAGTATCGCCACGCATAGTATAATATAGTTTTTTATTACTTATATCTACCAGTGGGGCATATTCTGCATACACTGTATTTACAGCACTATCCGCATTAAATACTACGTAGCTAGCAGTAGCATTGTGCATTACTGCTTTACCATTTTGTGTACTTTGCAATAATTGTTTTGCGTTTTTGGTTGATGGGTGCGCAGGATATTGATTAATGAATGTAGTGAAGTAAGTTGTGGCTTTATCAAATTCATAGTTAGTATAATAAGCACGCCCTAGTTGATAGTTAAGTTCGGCTATGGAACTATCAGTATGTTTGGCTTTTAACAAATACTCTATAGACTTGTTAGCCTCGGTTTTACTATACGTATAACACACACCCAAGCGGTAAGTAAAGGCTACATCATCAGGATATTTTTGCTCTAATGCTTTATAAAAAGGCAATGCTGTTTCGTAGTCTTTATCATCATAATAAAACACGGCTTCGTCAAGCAAATTACCATTTTTCAAAAATATAAATTGTCCATCGTTAGCCAACTTAGACTGTGCTAATGCACTAGTTAAGGGGGTAATTAATAAGGCGCATAAGAGCAATTGTTTCATTGTTATTTTTTTAGTACAGTTGCTTTTACTTTTGGTACAAATTGTTTTTTCATTAATGCCATTTCTATAGCAGTAGCAGCGCATTCCACACCTTTGTTGCCTAGTATTCCGCCACTACGGTCTATACTTTGTTGCAAGGTATTATCGGTTAATAAACCAAATATTACGGGCGTAGTTTGCGTGGCGTTAAGTAGCGCTATGCCTTGTGTTACGCCTTGGCACACAAAATCAAAATGGCGAGTTTCGCCTTGTATTACAGTACCTAATATTATTACGGCATCGTACTTTTTGGTTTTGGTAAGTAGTTGTGCAGCATACACCAATTCAAAACTACCAGGCACTTTTATTTTTACAATATCTTTGGCTTTAGCACCAAACTCAAGCAAGGTAGTGTATGCACCACTTTCCAAATTATTGGTTATGGTTTCGTTCCAAGCAGCGGTAACTATGGCTATTTTTAAGCCTAATGCCTTTTTTTTATCTTTAAGTTTTATGTTTGAATAATTTACTGTTGCCATTGTTTAAATTTATTTACTGGTTATACCACAAAACTACTATTTACTTAATATGTTTATCTATTTATAATGATATATTTACACTTGAAATTTTCACATCAATTTGCTAATATAAAGTTCCAATGCTAAAACAACTACTTTTTTATATTATATCATTTACCTTATTAAGCGCTTGCTCCAATAATAACAATTCATCGCACACATCTACCAAAGCCAATGGTAACGTGTATTATGGCGGGGTGTTTAAAATAAATGAAGTGGAAGATTTTAAAAGTTTGTATCCACTTAATACTACTGAGGAAATAGCCTTGCACCTTACCTACCAAATATACGAAGGATTGGTTAAATTTAAACAAGCTGATTTGAGCATAATGCCCTCGTTAGCCGAAAAATGGACTATAAGTCCCGATGGCAAAACATACACATTTAATATACGCAAAGGAGTAAAATACCACAACGACCCTTGTTTTAAAAGTGGAGAGGGGCGAGCGCTTACAGCAAACGATTTTAAATATTGTTTTGATGTATTATGTACACCCAGCGCTATTAATCAAGGTTATCAATTATTTAAAAATAGAGTAGTGGGCGCTAACGAATATTACGATGACATAAACAAAGGCATTACCAACAAAAACGGAGTAAGTGGTGTAAAAGTAATTGACGATTATACCTTGCAAATAGAGTTGGTAAATAGTTACTCAGGTTTCCTTAATTTATTAGCACAAACCTATTGCGCAGTGTACCCCAAAGAGGCGTTGGATAAATACGGTATTGAAATGCGCATAAAATGTGTAGGTACAGGTCCATTCTTTTTAAAAGAAGCTAAAGAGGGTAACTATGCTATACTTTCACGCAACGATCACTATTGGGATAAGGACGAGTTTGGTAACAACTTACCTTACTTAGACGCTATAAAAGTTTCGTTTATTAAAGAAAAAAAGACTGAATTATTAGAGTTTAAAAAAGGTAATTTGGATATGATATTTCGCCTTCCGTTAGAAATGATTAGCGATGTAGTAGGGGAATTAGAAGAGGCACAAGCAGGCGGCAATCCCGAATTTAAAATGCAAGTAATGGCGGCTGCGCAAAGCAACTATTATGCTTTTTTGCACCAAAGTAATTTATTTAAAAACAAAAAAGTACGTCAAGCATTTAACTACGCTATAGACCGCGAAGGGCTTGTAAACCATACCATGCAAGGCGAGGGACAAATAGCACAATACGGAATGGTGCCTCCATGCTTTGCCAACTACGATGCTAAAAAAATAAAAGGTTATAATTTTGATGTGGATAAAGCACGCAAATTAATGGCAGAAGCAGGCTACCCTAACGGTAAGGGTTTCCCCGAAGTAACATTGGAGCTAAATAGTGGAGGCTCTCGTAACACACAAATAGCAGAGGTTGTACAAAAAATGTTGCAAGAAAATATAGGCGTTAATGTAAAAATGAGCGTAATACCATTTGCACAATACATGGATAATTACGAAAATGGGAAATCTCCTTTTTTTAGGTCGAGTTGGGTGGCCGATTACCCCGATGCCGAGAATTTTTTAAACAACTTATATAGTGCCAACTTGCCTGCTAACGCCAACGATAGAGCATACATAAACCCTATGCGTTACAAAAGTCTTGCCTTTGATTCGTTGTTTTATTTAGCATCAAAAGAAAAAAATGAAACTAAGCGTGAGCAACTATTGCTACAGGCCGACCAAATACAAACTGATGATGCTGCGGTACTTATGTTGTTTTACTCAGAGAATACTCGCTTAGTGCAATTGGGCGTACAAAACATGGATCAAAACGCTATGGAATACCGTGATTTTAGCCGTGTGTACATAGACCCTAGCTTGCATAAATCGGTTGCAAAATAAGTAATACAAACTTGTTATAAAGTTGATGTTTATAATAGCTACTTTTGTTGCAAAATAATAACATCAACCGTATAATAGTATGACCGCAACCTACAACATTAATAGCATTCGCCAAGATTTCCCAATACTAGCTACACAGGTATATAACAAACCCTTGGTGTATTTGGATAATGGTGCTACCACCCAAAAACCACAAGCTGTAATTAATAGTATCGTAAATTATTATAGCACACTCAACAGCAATGTACACCGAGGGGTGCATAGTCTTAGCCAGCAAGCTACCACTGCATTTGACGAGGCGCGTACTACAGTCCAACAATTTATTAACGCACAACACGCACACGAAATTATATTTACCAAAGGAGCTACCGATGCTATAAATACCGTAGCTACAGCGTGGGGTTACACCAACTTACACAAGGGCGATGTAGTATTGGTATCGCTTATGGAACACCATAGTAATATAGTGCCGTGGCAAATGGTATGCAACGCTACGGGTGCTACATTAAAATATATTACACTTAATGCCGACCTTACACTTAATCTCGACTCGCTAGACGAACTACTAGCGCAAGGTAATGTAAAATTAGTAGCCGTAACACACACTTCCAACGTATTGGGCATAACCAACAACATAGCACGCATAGTAACCAAAGTGCACCAACACGGAGCGTTGCTATTGGTTGATGGTTGCCAAGCACCACAGCACATGCGGGTTGATGTACAGTTTTTGGCAGTTGATTTTTATGTATTTAGCGCCCACAAACTATACGGCCCTACAGGTGTAGGCGTGTTGTATGGCAAAGAAAATTTGCTTAACGCAATGCAACCTTATCAAGGTGGTGGCGGTATGATAAGTACTGTAAGCCTTGATAATGGCACAACCTACGCTACACTACCTCATAAGTTTGAAGCAGGCACGCCCAATATTGAGGGCAACATAGCGCTTGGAGCAGCTATTAATTATGTGCAAAGCATAGGTATTGATGCCATACAAGACTACGAACACGATTTAGTAACCTATGCACAACAACAATTATTACAACTCCCCGAAATAACACTATACGCCCCAACAGAAGATAAGGCGGGTGTATTGAGTTTTAATATGAACAACAATCATCCGTTTGATGTAGGTACATTACTCGATAAGCAAGGAGTGGCAGTGCGTACAGGTCATCATTGTTGTCAACCACTTATGCAACACTTGGGTGTAGCGGGTACAGTACGCGCCTCGTTTGCATTATACAACACCACTGAGGAAATAGATATATTTATTAGCGCATTAAAAAAAACAATTTCAATGTTGAGTTAAATTTTAGACGAGATGTTGCAAAATAATAATCCCCACTTATACTTAATATAAGTGGGGATTATTATTTTGTAATTAAAATTCGTAATTATATTATTGCTTAATTAACTTTATATGTTGTAAGTGTGTTGGGCTAGTTATTTGTATAGTGTAAATACCACTTGCAAAACTACCCATATCTACCTCTTGTGTAGCGCTCATTATTCCTGTATATACAGTTTGTCCTATATTATTTATAATACTAATAGTTTGTGTTGTAGTAGCGTTTGATGTAAGTGTAATACTACCAGTACTTGGGTTTGGATACACTGTTGTTAATACTTGCGCACTAAGTTTATTCTTTCCTACTGTAAGTATATTTACACAAGCCGAAGTATCCACACAGTTACCAACAGATACTATAACAGCATAGCTACCATTATTTATTGCGGTAAAAGATATATTGGTTTCACCTACTATTGCCGAATCTGCATTAGTACAATCAATCCACTGATACATTGCATTAGCTTGATTAGCAGTAACGGTAGTGTTGCTAACGGTAGTTGTTACATCTAAATTTGTAATGGTTAAATTTAATACCATAATACTATCGCAGCCTGCTGCATTAGTTATAGTATCGCTATATGTTCCTGTAGCGGTGTAATTAGCACCTTGCCACGCATAATTATTACAAGCGGTAACTGTTGCGGTTGATGTTGTAATGTTGTTTATAGTTAAATTTAATACCATAATACTATCGCAACCCGCTGCATTAGTTATAGTATCGCTATATGTTCCTGTAGCGGTGTAATTAGCACCTTGCCACGCATAATTATTACAAGCGGTAACTGTTGCGGTTGATGTTGTAATGTTGTTTATAGTTAAATTTAATACCATAATACTATCGCAACCCGCTGCATTAGTTATAGTATCGCTATATGTTCCTGTAGCAGTGTAATTAGCACCTTGCCACGCATAATTATTACAAGCGGTAACTGTTGCGGTTGATGTAGTTGAGTTGTTTATAGTTAAATTCAAAGTCATAACACTATCGCAACCTGCTGCATTAGTTATAGTAGCAGTATATGTTCCTGTAGTGGTGTAATTAGTTCCTTGCCAAGAGTAACTATCGCACGCTGTTGTACTAAAACTACTGGCAGTAGGTTGGTTTACGGTTACAGTAGCATTACCAGCCATAGTTGCTGTACATCCTCCGCCTGATGTATTGGTAGCTTCAACGGTGTAAGTTCCTGGAGTAGTTATATTACCAAAACCAGCAGGAGTACCACTACCTGGTATAGAAGCACCTACATTATTACCTCCTCCATCTTTTACTTGGTAATTAATTCCGCTTTGTGTGTTAGATAAGCCAATAGATACACCCGCACCGCCCGCACAATAAGCACCTCCGCCCGTTACTGTAAATACAGTAGGGGTAGTACATATAGTAGGCGTAACAGCTAAGTAAGTACTACTTTCGCAGTTACCAACAGTTTGTGTAGCATAGTAAGTTGTGCCACTAAATACTGCTGTAGTAGCTGGTATTGGACATTCTACTCCTGCACCAGTGTACCAGCACAAGTGTTCGAAACCTTATTAAGTAGTATTCCATAGGTGTTTCGCCATGTCTGGATTTCCTCCACAAAGGATTACTATTTCTTTTATAATTGCATTG
>JBEBIC010000392.1:0-1846 GCA_040080595.1 Bacteroidia bacterium
TTGCGCATAACCTCAGCATCGTTGTACAATACGCCTGGGTAGTTCATCATTTCCGACAAATAATAAATGCCCTCCCACTGTAGCATAGCGTGTATGTCAGCACTATTAATGGTTGCTCCAGCAGTTTCAAACGCAGTAGCAGGTACACAACTGGGCGCACCAAAATAAAAGTAAAACGGTACTTTATTACCGTTGTCAATCATGTATTTAACTCCATCAACACCGCATACATTGGCTATTTCGTGTGGGTCGCTTATAGTACCAATAGTGCCGTGAGGCAATGCTAAGCGAGCAAACTCACTAGGCACAAGCATTGAGCTTTCTATGTGTATATGTGCATCTATAAAGCCTGGTAATATGTAATTAGTACACGGCGCCATGGTAGGCGTTATTGCTGTAATAATACCGTTGGTAAATGTTACTTGTGCAGGTGTAATAGTTTGGGTTAGTACATCTACTACGTTGCCTGTTATAGTTTGGGGAGTGTTCATTTATGTGGGGTTTAAATTTCACCCCGCCCTAAAGGGCACCCCTCAAGAGGGGAATTCTGGGTGTGATTATTTTGGTTGTATAAAAGACAACTAATTATAATTTTTCACTGTGTTTTTTGTGCGAAAACGGTTAATTTTAAACGTAATTCGTAATTAAACTTAGTATTATTTACAAAAACTCATTTTGTCTTTAGCGGCTTGTTTGTCGCCAAGGTCGGTAGCTTTTTGTAAGTCGGCACACGATTCGTTTTTCTTGTTTAGTTTATAATAACACTTACTGCGATTGTAATAGCCGTCGGCAGTGGGTTTTACACGTATTGCGGCGGTAAAATCTTCAATAGCTTTTTCAAATTTATTTTGTTCAAATAGTATTGTACCACGGTTAAATAATGCGGGCTCGTTGTTGGCATCAAGCTCTATAGCTTTGTTGTAATCTACCAAGGCTTGTGGTTTTTTGCCTTGCATAAGCCACGTATGCGCACGTAGTTCGTATAGTTTTGCATTACCAAAATCTTTTATTAATGCCTTACTAAAATCTTTATTAGCATTAGCATAGTCTTTTTTTAATTTAAGCGCAATGCCACGTTTCATAAACACTTCAGCGGTATTTGTTTTTAATGTGGTTATCATATAGTTATAATCGTCCAAGGCTTTTTCGGGCATATTTAATTTTTCATAACACGTTGCACGTAGTGTTACTGTACTTGCATCTACCTTTTTTTGTTCTATACTTTTGGTTACTTCGGCTAATGCTTCTTTGTATTTTTGTTCGTCAAACATACATTGTGCGTTGTAATAATGTAGCATAGGCTGCACATCGTTTAAGGCTAAACCCTTGTCTATACTCACAGTAGCATCATTGCATCGTTTGGCTTTGCACAATAGTTCAGTTTGCTTTACGTACATATCCAAGTTCTTCGATGATAGACGTATTGCTTCGTCAAAACTTTTTATAGCATCAACATCTTGTTTTAGTTCGTAGTAGCTAAAGCCTTTGTTGGCAAAAGGTTCAGGGAGTGTAGCATCGTATTTAGTAGCTTTGTTGTAATCGTCAATAGCCTCTTTGTATTTTTTTAATTTAAAGTAATAATCGCCTCTGTATAGGTAAGTAGGAGCGTAGTCGCTTTTAAGTTTTATAGCTTGTTCAAAATCTTTAAGCGCATCTATAGGTTTGTTTTGTAGCAAATACGCATGCCCTCGCTCAGTATAGGCTTTGTAATTGTTTTTATCTTTGGTAATAGCGGTACTAAAACTTATGGTTGCCGCTATGTAATCGCGGGCATCTAGTTTCTTAACACCATCATCATAATATATGTATGCGGGTTGCGCTATAACGCTTGTATTCATTGCTATAC
>JBEBIC010000393.1:0-1844 GCA_040080595.1 Bacteroidia bacterium
CATAGGTTGCGATATTACCAATGCCAAAGCGGTAGAAAAAGTATGCAAAATAAAAGGCGTTGATGTTGAAAAACACAATATGTCGTTTATATGCAGTAGTATAAGCAACATTACCGATTATGCTCGTCCCTTAGATAATGAGGTGTTTCGTATGGTTAAGGCAGCTTTGCCTGGGCCTTACACATTTATATTTGAAGCCAACACAAGCATTCCAAAACTGTTTCGTAACAAAAAAAAACAAGTAGGAATACGTGTGCCCGATAATACTGTTTGCTTAAAAATAGTAGAACTATTGGGCAATCCATTACTTACTACATCACTCAAAGATGATGACGACTACGTAGAATATACAACCAATCCCGAGCTTATACACGAAAAGTACGAACATTTGGTAGATATAGTTATTGATGGAGGCATAGGCGGTACAGTACCATCAACCATTATAGATTGTACCACCAAACCCATAACCGTAGTACGTGAGGGCGCAGGCAGTGTGGACGAGTTGGGGATTGTAATGAACTAATATTTTGATTAAAAAATAAATGCTTAACGCTACCGAACATATACAAAGCCTATTGGCTACATTGCCCAGTAACCCTGGGGTGTATCAGTATTACGATGCCGATAATAAATTGATATATGTAGGTAAAGCCAAAAATTTAAAGAAACGTGTAACCAGTTATTTTAACAAAGACCACGATAGCCGAAAAACATATTTGTTGGTAAAACAAATTGTAGATATAAAATACATAGTAGTAGAAACAGAGTGGGACGCACTATTACTGGAAAATACACTCATCAAAAAAAATCAACCTAAGTACAACATCAACCTCAAGGACGATAAAATGTACCCATGGATAGCCGTTACTCGTGAGGCTTTTCCACGCATATTTGCAACCCGAAAAAAAATACCAGGAACGGCAGATTATTACGGCCCTTACGCATCAAAAAAAATGATGTACACGCTTTTAGATTTTATAAAAGAACTGTATCCAGTGCGTTCGTGCAGATTAAACTTAACTGAAGAAACTATACAAAAAGGCAAGTGGGATTTGTGTTTGGAATACCATATTGGTAACTGCAAAGCACCCTGCGAAGCCAAGCAAACAAAGGAAGACTACGGCCTTGCAATAGCACATATTAAAGAAATTATTAAAGGCAACATAAGCATAGTTACCAAAAGTTTTGTAGCCGAAATGACTGGCTACGCCGAGCGTATGGAGTTTGAAGCAGCACAACGCATGAAACTTAAATTAGAAAACATACAGCACTATCAAGTAAAAAGCACTGTGGTAGATACCAGCATTGCACAAGCTGATGTGTTTAGTGTGCTGAATGAAGAAAAATCGTTTTATGTAAACTATTTAAAAGTAATACACGGCGCTATCATTAACTCGCACACGCTAGAGTTTAAGCGCAAGTTGGACGAAACTCCCGAAGATTTATTAGCACTTGCTATAGTAGAATTGCGCAATCAGTTTAATAGTGTATGTAAAGAAATTATAGTACCCTTTGCAGTGGATATCCCCTTAGAAAACTTGCTGATAATCGTTCCCGAACGTGGCGATAAAAAAAAGTTGTTGGAATTATCAGAGAAAAATGTGGTTTTTTATAAGCGAGATAGAGACCTACAAGCCGACCTTGTAGACCCCGAACGCCGCACTAATGAACTAATGCAGAAGATGAAGAAAGACCTACGTATGGCCGAAGAACCGCGCCGTATTGATGGTTTTGATAACTCCAACATACAAGGGCATTATGCAGTAAGTGCTATGCCTGTATTTATAAATGGAAAGCCTGCAAAAAAAGAATACCGCCACTTTAATGTAAAAACGGTAGAAGGC
>JBEBIC010000394.1:0-1843 GCA_040080595.1 Bacteroidia bacterium
GTGAGGTTTACTAACGATTAAAATTACATAATAATGTATTAATTATTTGCATGTTAGCAAAAGATTATACACTGCTATAATTCCTTACATTTTTTTAAAAACCGTGCCTGCTTTATTACTAAATTCGCCATTAATTAGTAGTAACTATTTAAACACAACACCATGGTATTAATAGACGGAAAAAAAGTAGCACAAGACATACGCAACGAGGTACAAAAAGAAGTAGCCAACATGATGGCCGAAGGACGTGAGCGACCGCACCTTACTGCAATATTAGTAGGTAGCGACCCAGCATCAGAAACGTATGTAGCCAGTAAAGAAAAAGCCTGCGAAGAGGTAGGTTTTACTTCATCTATACACCGCTTTACGTCGTTTATTACCGAAAAAGAATTGCTAGATAAAATTATTGAAATAAATAATAATCCTAAAATACATGGGCTTATAGTGCAGTTGCCTTTGCCTAAGCATATTAACGAACGTTTGGTAATAGAAACTATTAATCCGCGCAAAGATGTAGATGGTTTTCATAGCGTAAACGTAGGGCGTTTAACTCAGCGTTTGCCTACTTACATACCTGCTACACCACTTGGTGTTATTACACTTATCGAAAAATACAACATACCCACATCGGGCAAGCATTGTGTAGTATTGGGGCGTAGTAATATTGTGGGTTCGCCGTTGAGTATTCTTATGGCTCGTAATGATTATCCAGGCAACAGCACCGTAACATTATGCCACAGTAAAACCGAAAATTTAAAAGCAATATGTAAACAAGCAGATATACTTATAGTAGCTATAGGCAGACCAGAATACGTAACTGCCGAATACATAAAAGAGGGTGCAACCGTAATAGACGTAGGCATACACCGTGTACCAAGTACCGAAACAAAAAGCGGATTTAAACTAAAAGGCGACGTGAAGTTTGACGAAGTAGCACCTTTATGCAGCTACATAACCCCAGTACCAGGCGGTGTAGGTGCTATGACTATAGCTTCGTTGCTAATGAATACCTTGTGGGCAAGTAAAAATGCACCTGAGTATTAGTACATAAATGAGTGCGTTAAAAAACAAATTAGGTAATTATATAGCCAAACACATTTATCCGCAAACAACATTTGCTAAAGCTATATTGTGTAAAATAAACAAAAATAAAGCCTGTACTATACTAGACGTACCCTGCGGTAATGGCGAAACAAGCTGGCATTTGGCTACATTAAAAAATGCTAAAGTAAATGGATACGATATTGAAGAAACATCAATAGGCAAGGCACAAAAAAACTTTGTTGTATCTAATTTAACGTATGCTACACAAGATATACACACAGCATTAACATTGCACACTAACGTAAATTATGTTTGTATAATCAACTCTTTGTTTTTATTACCCAACCCCGAAACATTGGTAACTAAAGCATACAAAGCATTAGCCAAAGATGGAAAATTATTTATAATAATACCCAACACTGAGGGTAAAAACTATACGTATTTTAAACAATCGGGGCAAGATTATGTAAATACGTTGGTGCTGAATTACAACCAAATTAATAATTGGTTTGCTACGTTAAATATAGCCGTAAGTAGCGTTATTCCTATAGCTTACGCACACCATTACAATAGAAAAGATACACGATTAATGTCAGTACTAGCGCATTTTTATTTGGAGATAATAAATTATGTACAAACAAAATTAAAAATAGGAAGGCCCAATTATTTTTTAATTACATTAGATAAAAAATAAAACTATTATGGAATTATTTTCGCACGAATATTTTATGCGCGAAGCACTTAAAGAAGCACAACATGCCTTTGATAAACACGAAGTGCCTGTAGGTGCTGTTATTGT
>JBEBIC010000119.1:0-8523 GCA_040080595.1 Bacteroidia bacterium
GTAACGAAAAAAGTAAAGACAGCTAGAAAATACTATAAAAA
Source organism: Bacteroidia bacterium (assembly GCA_040080595.1). GTDB lineage: Bacteria > Bacteroidota > Bacteroidia > UBA4408 > UBA4408 > JACMRI01. The sequence continues at coordinate 42 of JBEBIC010000119.1, forward strand.
ACACCTTATTGACATCAACTCTTATGGATTAGTGCTTTTGCATGGACCAATTAATTGTTATTACGTTAAAGGAAGTGTGAGGTCTGATTGTGAATTAAAAGAAAAACAGAAACAAAACTATTGTTTCAATTATAAACCATCTGAAATGCTGGGGACTTTACTGCTTGGGGATACTTCTTTAAAAGGCAAGAATTCATTAGCATTTCCTGATGAATTTAACAAGAAATTAAAATATATTCATGTAGTCCAAGTGCCTCATCATGGCTCGTCTAAAAATTGGAATTCTGAAAATTTTAAAAAATTAAATATAGACAATTCTATTACTTGGGAAAACAATATTCTTGCCGTGTGTAATTGCGGAGCTAACAACTCTTATAAACATCCCCACGAGGACATTAGGAATTACTTTGTCTCCAAAATGAAAACTCTTTATGTAAACACTGAGTGTTCAGGTTTAACTATCGCATATAATCATATTAGAACCTGTACTTATATTAAGTAGATTCAAGCACCGCACTCTCACCCCCTGTTGGTGTAAGTGTTCTAATGGTTAAATAGTTGGTGGTGTTCTCGCAAGTGTTAAGCTATTACCTAGAGTAAACGAAGTAAAAGACCCACCCCTAGCCCCTCCAAGGAGGGGAAAACTGGGAGTAAACACTAAGCGTAAATAAACGTTGTATAAGATTGAAATACGGATTGAATATTAATAAACAGTAACATAATCGCACCACGCTTCCCCTCCTTGGAGGGGCTAGGGGTGGGTACTAAACCCCCGCTAATCCAAGCGTTAGGTAACCGCGCAGGCTACCGCATAGCGTCCCGCTTGTAGTGTTATTTACTTATACTAACTGTTATAGCTATGTACTATAATTAACACAAGTACTTATAACAAAAGAAAATATAACATTAATAACACGCACAAGCGAGACGCTTGCGTTAGCAAACTGAGTTATTTACTTGTACTAACTACCATTAGCTATGTACTATAATTAACCCCTGTTCGTGTAAGTGTTCTAATGGTTAAAATAGTTGGTGGTGTTCTCGCAAGTGTTAAGCTATTACCTAGAGTAAACGAAGTAAAAGACCCACCCCTAGCCCCTCCAAGGAGGGGAAAACTGGGAGTAAACACTAAGCGTAAATAAACGTTGTATAAGATTGAAATACGGATTGAATTTTAATAAACAGTAACATAATCACACCACGCTTCCCCTCCTTGGAGGGGCTAGGGGTGGGTACTAAACCCCTGCTCCTCCAAGCGTTAGGTAACCGTGCAGGCTACCGCATAGCGTCCCGCTTGTGGTGTTATTTACTTGTACTAACTACCATTAGCTATGTACTATAATTAGCACAAGTACTTCTAACAAAAGAAAATGTAACATTAATAAACACACAAGCGAAACATTACGTTTCATCAATTACTAATTCTCACATAATCAATTTTATTCGCTAAAACCAAGTACTTGGGTCTATGGTAGGTATTACATCAAATAATAAACCTGCAATAGTTGCTGATAGGTACGATGCCAACGTACCTGCTATTAGGGCTTTAAAACCTAGCTTGGCAAGGTCGGCACGGCGGCTTGGTGCAAGCTCGCTTATACCGCCTATTTGCATACCTACACTGCTAAAGTTAGCAAAACCACACAAGGCAAACGATGCCACCATAGTAGCTTTAGAGGTTAAGGCCGTGGCTGCTGTTGCGTTCATACGTGTTAAATCGGAATAGGCTACAAATTCATTTATGCTTAATTTTTTTCCCATTAAAGTAGCTACTTCAAGCACATCTTGCTGTGGTACCCCCATTGCCCATGCAAACGGATAAAATATCCAACCTAGTATTACATCTAAACTAAAGCCTGGATATATTAAGCCTAATATAAAATTGATTAAGGCTATTAACGCTATAAAACCTATAAGCATGGCTATTACGTTTATGGCTATTTTCATACCGTCGCTGGCACCGTGCGATATGGCATCAATAATGTTGGTATAAGGGCTTTTTACCTCTAATTTAATATCGCCTTTGGTTTGGCTTTCTTCGGTTTCGGGATAAATAATTTTTGATATTACTAACGCTCCAGGTGCAGCCATTAAACTTGCAGTAAGTAAGTATGCAGCGGGTACACCCATACTTACATACACTATTAATATACTACCTGCTATACATGCCATACTACCCGACATACTTGCTAGCAGTTCGCTATTAGTCATAGTGGCTATGTAAGGACGTATCATTACTTGTGCTTCTACTTGCCCTACAAATGCGCTTGCTACGTTGCTTAATGCTTCGGCGCCACTTACACGCATTACTTTGTTCATTACCTTAGCTATTACAGCTATTACACGCTGCATTAATCCTATGTGATAAAATATGGCTACCAACACGCATACCAATATAATAGTTGCGGGTATGTTAAATGCAAATACAAACGAGGTGGGTGCTCTAAAATCTTGCGGCGCACCCGTGTAGCCCGTCATAGATATACCGCCATACACAAAGTTTGCTCCCTCTTTGGCCAACGCTCCAAGCTTATCCATACAATGCCCTAAAAACCCAAAGAAACGAGTTACAGGCGCAACTTTTAATATTAATAATCCCAAAAATATTTGTAAGCCTATGCCACTAAATACTAAGCGGTAGTCTATTGCTTTTTTGTTGTTGGATAATAAATACGCTACTCCTAATATGAGTATAATGCCAAGTATTCCTGTTAAGTTTTGCATGCTATAAAATAGTTAAGTTTTATTTTTTATAAATATGAAAAAAATAGTTGAATGTGGTGCAATTATTTTTTTAAATTATTTTATTTTGCCACGGAGGAACTAATCAGTATAGATTAAATTGGTAGAGTAATGAGCAAAATAAGTTTTGGTAAAGAAGAATTTTTATTTGGAAATTTAGCAATACCCCATTAATTTATACGTAGCGTAACCCAACCATTCGTGTAAGAGAATATTCCATAGCAATAAATTATCAACGCTGGGCATCAATGTGGTAGTAGGGTTTATGCGCTTTCGCCCTGCATATTGGTCGGTAGCGTATAGTGTTACGGGTAAATTTTGTTTTACACATATAGCATTGCTACGGCGCAAATGAAACGCCGACGATATTAATAACACGTTGTTGAATTGCTTAGTTTGAATAATTTTTTTGCATTCAATTATATTTTCATACGTGTTGCGTGAGGTGTTATCTACCAATATTGCACTATCGGGTATGCAGGCATAACGTACCAAATATTCCTTTGCTAATGCGCCTTCGGCAGGTTCATCAACTAAATGCCCGCTACCACCACTTAGCAAAATATAATTTATTTTGTGGTTGTGATACAGCATTATGGCTTCGCTTAATCTATCGTAGGCATCGCTAAAACTTATGGTATTTAGTTCGCTATTATAATATTTCATATATCCACCAAGCACTATGGCACAGTCGTATTTTTTATCTATTTTGCTATAGGTTATCCCTTTTAATTCGTAGTGCAGCATAATCTCATTACTAATAAACGGATTGGTAAAAAATAACAATAATACTAATGTAGCTATACGCAATTTGTTAGCAATAGCAAACCGAGTAGCCCATGCGGTAAACGACAGTGCAAATAAAATAAGTATCCAATTAAATGGGCTAATACAAAAATCGAGTAGTTTGGAAAGTATAAAAAACATAGACGCTATTGTTTATCAAAGTTGAGTAAATCCAAATCTATAATAGCTATATTTAAAAAATAAAAGTTAAGTACTGTTTTATAATCTATGCCTTGCTTAGCCATATTCATAGCACCCTCTTGGCATAGCCCAACGCCGTGCCCATAGCCATGCCCACGCACATACACATTTACGCCATCATTACTTACATCAAACAAAGTTGATTTTAATTTAAAATCAGTGCGCATATTTTTGAGCAATATAGCAGGCGAATTACTGTAATATACCTTACGTGTTTCCTGCGTGTAAGTGCCTAATAACGCCAATTTATCGGGTTCGGTTACATTGTATTTAGTACTAAAATAAGTGTTCCATTCGGTAAGCGGAATTTTCTTTTCCCAGTTGGCTTGCTTGCTCGTTTTGCAATAATTATCGGTTTTGCTACGCAGGTAACTTTTTTTCATACTCCACACCTCTTCACTGTTTACGGTTTGTCCCCCGCAATTACTATGAAAAGCAGCTAGTACCAGTTGTTGTTTTTCGTCCACCATTACTAAGCCTTTGGTAAACAATGTAGCTTCTCTAATAAGCGGCGTTACCTTGGCTGTGCCGTTGGTTACTTGGCAATGCACTTGGTCGCATAGGTTAAAACCTTCTTGCTCGTGCCTGCGCAAATGCCCCAATGCGTAAGTACGGCAAATGATTGATTGTGCTTTGTAATATTCCAACGTGGCATGTGTACCTACTTCGGCAGTTACTACATTGCTTACATACGTATCTAAGTTGGTTTCGTTTACCAATTTTAATTCGCCATTTACTACATGTACTTGCAAGTTATCGTCATATTGTTTTATGGCAGCATCAGGGCTTACTAATTTTACTTTAAATACATTAGCGCCTTGCATACCAGTAATATCAACACATTTGGCACGTGTAGATTTTTGGTCGCCTGTTTTTACCTCTATCGAATCGTTTACGCAATTAAGTTGTATTACAAATTCGGGACTTACTTGGTATAGTTTTACACCATCGCACACCACGGTATATGCGCCTTGTAGCGGTGCTATAAGTACTGTTTTTATATGCGATGAATTAAACACACTTACCTTAACATTACTCAAACCTATACCCACAAACTTATGTGCGCAAAGCCATTGCGTAGTAATAATAAATAGTAAAAGAGTAAGCGTTATACGTTTCATTTTTATTCTTTAGTAGCCAAATAATCAACTACCTGTTGCGCTGCATTGCTTGATGCGCCTATGTTCCCCAGTTGTGCAACTAATTGCGTATAATTAGTTTTCATAGTAGTACGATAACTATTATCGTTTAGCAATAAATTTATTTCGGCATAAATGTTTTCAGCATTCATATCGTGTTGTATGAGTTCTTTTACCACTAATTTATCGGCAATTAAGTTTACTAACGATATGTATTTTACTTTGATAAGTTGGCGTGCTATCCAGTACGAAACTACATTACTTTTATAACACACCACTTGCGGTGTGCCTATTAGTGCGGTTTCTAGCGTTGCAGTACCCGATGTTACCATAGCCGCTTCGGCGGCTTGTAGCAGTTCGTAGGTTTGGTTGTATATAATTTTAACATCGCTAACGGCAATATTAAAGGAGCGTAAACACGTTTCGTAAAATGCAGGACTAAGTGCTGGAGCGCCTGCTATTACTAACTGATGCGTAGTTATTAATTTGCCTGCTGCCAACATTTGGCTAAGCATATTTTTAACCTCTTGCTCTCTACTACCTGCTAATAGTGCTACTATAGGTTGTGTTGTTAAATTATTGTGTTGTAAAAACTGTTGTAAATTAAATGCTTGTTTGTATTTGTTTAACTCATCTAATAGTGGGTGTCCTACATATTCTACTTCAAAATTAAACTTATTATAAAATTGTTTTTCAAACGGAAGTATAACCAACATTTTATCTACCACTTGTTTTATAAGGTGTACACGCGATTGTTTCCATGCCCATACCTGTGGCGATATGTAATAAATGTTAGTGTAATTTTTTTCCTTTGCCCACTTGGCTATACGTAGGTTAAAGCCTGGATAATCTATATAAATAATACAATCGGGGGCAAAATCGGCAATGTCTTTTTTGCAAAAAGAAATATTAGTAAGTATCGTTTTTAAATTAGCTACCACCTCCACAAAACCCATAAAAGCTAGTGTTTTGTAATGTTTTACCAATGTAGCACCAGCAGCTTGCATTTTATCGCCACCCCAGCAACGTATGTTTGCTTGTGGGTCTTTAGCGTATAATTGTGCTATGAGGTTTGCCCCGTGCATATCGCCACTTGCTTCGCCACTTATTATATAATACTTCATTACTTAAATCATTTTTAATGCAAAATTTACTACCGTATAAAGTAATACTGCGCCTATCAAACCATAACCAATACGGTATTTATCTAAGTGCATTATTCCAAAAAACAAGCCAACAGCAGGTATTACGCACAGGCTCATTAATTGTGTGTAGTAAGCGCCCATGTATATTAATCTAACACATTGCATAAACGGTAAGCCAGGGTAAGAAATTAGCCAATAGCCTATAAATACTATAAACGGTGTTATAATTCCAAGTACAAAACCAAACCAAAATTTATCGGGTAGGTTCTTGTTAAGCCAGTTCAATATCACGGTGCTTTTGTATTAAGTGGTGTGCAGTAAGGTCGTGCTGTACAGGCACTACCGATATATAATTGTGTGCCAATGCGTACTCGTCAGTGTCAGTACCCTTATCTTCGTTGTGTAAGTAGCCAGTAAGCCAGTAGTAAGGATTACCCATAGGGTCGGTACGTTGGTCAAATTTTTCTACCCATTGCGCTTTGGCTTGTCGGCATATTTTTATGCCTTTAATTTCTGTAGCGGGCACATCAGGTATGTTCACATTTAAGCAACTACCCAACTCCAAACCTACACTAAGTACGTGGTCTATAACCTTGCGTATAAAGGGTTCGTATTGGTCAAAGTTGGCATCTACATCGTGCGAGCATAAACTAAAACCAATGCTTGGTATACCCTCAATTGCTCCCTCTACAGCAGCACTCATAGTGCCCGAATATATTACGCTTATAGATGAATTACTCCCATGATTAATACCCGACAGTATAAGGTTAGGTTTGTGGGGCAATAGGTGCGCTACGGCAAGTTTTACGCAATCTACAGGGGTGCCGCTACATGCGTATTCGGCTATGCCTAAGCTACTTTTTACAGGTAATGCACGCAAAGTATTGTTAAGCGTAATAGCGTGTCCCATGCCCGATTGGGGCTTATCGGGCGCTACCACAGTTACAGTACCATAGTGCATAGCTATGCGTTTTAGTGTGTTTATTCCTTTGGCAGTAATGCCGTCGTCGTTGGTTACGAGTAGTAGAGTAGTGTTGTTCATAGTAAAGTAAAAATACGTAAATTAATTACTGATTTTTGTGTTACTATGAACATACTTATTAATCATAGTTTGTTTACAAATAGACTTATGTTTTAAAATAAGATTAGTTGCTTATTCCGCTATTATTTTCATTTCGTTGGTAATGCTCATAGTTTCTATGCTTACGGTAGTTACACGCAGTAGTAAATCTATTACATGAGTTTTGTAATCGGCAAATTTATAATCGTTAAAATGCTCCAATATAGTAGCATCAGTAGGTTTGTGTTCTTTGTATTGGTCAAGCACCCACTCTATAGCACTACGGTTACCTAGTTTGTATTCCCACGCTTGAGCTGGAACGCCAGTTAATTCAGTAGCTTCGTCTATGACAATAGTACCTGTAGTTTTATCGGCTTTGAGTTTTGGTTTAGGGTTTACTATTTCTTTATTAGTAATTTCTTTTAACTTAAATGGCACTACAGTTTCGTAATTAATGTGTAAGTCTAACAGCTGCTTACCCCATTGTTCCCATTTATCAAAATCAGCATAAAAAGGAATACGAGGAAACTCTCGCTTTAAATTCAACTCGTATTTACTACGATACGCAGGATTGTGCAACACAGCATAACAGTAGTTAAATAATTGCTCTTTGGTTATTTTTTTACTCTTATAATTAGTTTGAAATTGCTGTAAACCCCAGTTGGTAATGTTATCTATTTTATTTTCGCTCTCATCATATTGATAAAAAGGTATATTATGTGTTGCTCTTCCGCTATAACCAGCATCTACTATTTTATCAACAGCGTGTACTCCAAAGGAAATTTGCTCATGATTAATAAGCATTAGCACTTTGTTTTTTTTGTCTAACTGAGATCCAAACATTCCATAATGATTTGAGGTTAAAACATCGTTCAATACTTTTTCAGCGTAAAACTTAACTTTTGTAAATGGTCTCCAATAAGCTGTTTGAATTAATTTAGTGTTAAATTTTAATTTGGTGTTATTTTGAAATTTACGTTTTAAATCGCGGCTCCATTTAATACTATTATCATATTCATTTCGCTTTTCTTTTATGTTTTTATTGTATGCCGAAATGAAAAATTGTATTTTTTTAGTTAGGTTTTTCTTTGACGCATCATACACCCAAGCGTCTCTATTTGATGAGTTTCCCCAACTGTATGAATTAAATAACGTGTTTTGAGATTCGCTTTTACTTTGTTTATTTTCTTTACTACATAATTTAAGTAAGCTATCCCAATTATTTTCTGTTAGACTTATCCAATTATTATTTTTATCTGGGTTTATTTTTTCAAACGAAAGCTCTTTAAATTTATTGTAACTCAAAAACTCTAATTTTTCTATTCTAGTTAAATTATCAGGCACCGCAAAATATTCTATCCTGCATTTTTTTGTAATTTGCTCTTTTTTAATCAAATAAAGTATAGCTA
>JBEBIC010000395.1:0-1836 GCA_040080595.1 Bacteroidia bacterium
AACTTATACGAGTCATATTTTTTCAATTCTATTTTATAGTTTCGTTTATTTACGTTTTTAATAAATTGATCTTCTGAACTAAAATTAGAATAATAAATGAAAGTATAATTTAAAAAATCATATTTTTTTGTATATAAACTAGGTGTTTGTTCATTAAAAAAAGATTGCTTAACTTTAAAATACATAGCCGTACCCCCCAATCCTAACTCCAAATGATGGCTTTTTTTACCAAACAAAAATTGTATGCAACGGGTGTGGCTACTACAAAATAATCAGTAAGTGGTACTAAAGTAATACCTGCGTTTACACTCGTTTTTATTTTATGATTAGTACGGTACAATCTATCATACGAAAGTGAATTATAAATACCCTGCCCAAATGCTTCTACATACACCGTATTACGCTTTACTGTAGGTTTTTGTAAGGTATCTTGCGCTGTGCTTAGAAAGGGTAACAAACTAAATAGTGTTAGGGCTAGTGTTTTCATAGGAGAGTTAATTATTATAGTTTGTATTCAAATGTACCATTTATAAACTAATTACACTGCCAATACCTCTATCATTTTAAGTAAATCGGCATCAAGAGCTTCTATGTGCTTGGTGGCTTGCGCAAATGGTGTGTGTGCTATTTTGTTGTGTATTACACCTATCATAAATCCACTTTTGTGTTGCACAATAGCGTTTACGGCAGCATATCCCATACGGCTTGCCAATACTCTATCCATAGCGGTTGGTGCGCCTCCACGTTGTATGTGTCCTAATATACTTACTCGTATATCAAAGTTGGGGAGGCTGGATTGTATGCGTTTTACAAGTGCATACGCCCCGCCTTCTTCCTCGCCTTCGGCAACTATTACTATGCTACTGGCTTTTTTGCGACGGCGGTCGTTGGTTAGTTTTTCTATTAGTTCATTTAATTGCGTAGGTGTTTCAGGCATAAGTATGGCCTCTGCTCCTACGCCAATACCGCTACGTAGGGCTATTAATCCAGCATCGCGCCCCATTACTTCTACAAAAAATAAACGGTCGTGGCTTGCTGCCGTATCGCGTATTCTGTCCACAGCTTCTACTACGGTATTTATAGCGGTGTCGTAACCTATGGTAAAATCAGTACCTACCAAATCGTTATCAATAGTGCCAGGAAGCCCTATTATAGGAAAATTATAGGTAGTACCAAATTCTTGTGCACCTTTAAATGTACCATCGCCACCTATTACAATAAGTGCGTCTATTTTATGTTTTTGCAAATTAGTATGCGCTTGTTGCATACCCTCTACAGTCATAAAACCCTTGCTACGAGCGGTTTTAAGTATAGTACCACCGTGTTGTATAATGTTACCAACATCAGCACTGGTAAGTAGTTTTATTTCGTCGTTTATTAGTCCGTCGTAACCGTGTGTTACGCCCATTACTGCTAGGTTATTATATGTTGCGGTACGTACTACTGCTCGTATGGCGGCGTTCATTCCTGGCGAATCTCCGCCCGATGTAAGTACGGCTATTGTTTTTATGGTCATGTGTGTGTTGGTTAGGTTTTGCCACGAATGCACGAATCATTGAGGGCTAGTGTATTGTTATTTATTTTTATCTGTTTTGATTAGTGCATTCGTGGCTATTATTTTTAATACGTGTTTGTTAGGTTTTGCCACGAATGCACGAATCATTGCGGGCTAGTTTATTGATATTTTTTTTATCTGTTTTGATTAGTGCATTCTTGGCTATTAATTTTAATACGTGTTGGTTAGGTTTTGCCACGAATGCACGAATCATTGCGGGCTAGTTTATTGATATTTGCTTTTTTATTTGTTTTGATTAGTGAATTCGTGGCTGTTATTTT
>JBEBIC010000396.1:0-1835 GCA_040080595.1 Bacteroidia bacterium
ATACAGGTATTAAAATATAAATCATTTAAGCGTTGTTACGAGCCACAGCTATGGTAGTGTGTATAGCCTCTTTCATTTTTACTTTGGGAACATAGCCCAATATATTTTTAGCTTTTTCTAAACATGGAATACGACGCATTATGTCTTTATATTCCCCAAACACAGCGCTCATGGGTATAAAATTTATTTTAAGTTCGTGTCCTGTGTTGGCTATTTGGTGTATGAGTTTAGCTGAATCTAATACACTCATTTCTTCGTCGTTGCCTATGTTTATAATTTCGCCTATAGCGGACTCGCTTTCTATAGCGAGTACTGTACCGTTTACCAAATCGTCAACAAAGCCCATAGAGCGGGTTTGTAAGCCATCGCCATGTATGGTTAATGGTTCGTTGTTTAAAATATTTTTAATAAAAATAGGAATATGCCCACCACTCCATGCAAAACTAGAGCGGGAGCTAAATCCTCCAAAATAACGTATTACCACTATAGGTACGCCATAATCGTGGTAGTATGCAAACGCCATTTGTTCGCCATATAGCTTGGATACTGCGTAACTCCAACGTTTTATCATACTAGGTCCTAGCAGTAAGTCACCATCTTCGCGTAATGGTAAATCAGGCGACATACCATACACGTCCGATGTAGATGCAAACACCACTTTACAGCCCCACATTTTGGCTACTTTAAACACGTTTTCGGTGCCCTGTCCATTTATTTTAAATGTAGGCATAGCTTCTTCTTTTTCACTTATTTTTTTGTACGCAGCAAGGTGTACTATGGTATCAATGTCTTTGGTAAGAATTTTCAATGTTTCTAAATCACACACATCTACTTTGTAAAACTTAAAATTGGGGTGGTTTAAGTTATGCTCAATATTAAGTGGGTTACCAAAGCTATAATTATCTATACCTACAACGTTATAATTTTTGTTAAGCAATTCATCTAATAGGTGTGAGCCTATCATACCCGCAACGCCTGTTATTAATATGTTTTTTGTTTTCATTAAAATCAATAAATATATATGTAAGTGGTTTATTTGTTTTGCTCAAATCTACATTAATTGTTTTAATATTCAGTGGAAGGAGAGTATTAAAATAATGTTTTTATTTTATTTTAAAAACGGTTCTTCTATAAAAACGGTGGCTATAAAAGCGAGCATAAACGAAACTAAAAAGTAAACAGAAAAACCTATATATCCCGCACCATAAGTATCGGTGCTATAATGCACTACTATTGGGTGCCACAAATATAAATTGTAACTGTAATATGCGATAAAACGTACTAACCAAAATTTAGAGAAATTAATGTGCATTGTTCCAAATATAATTAATGCAAAAAACAATGGAGCTAAAGCAAATTGCATTACCTTATTAAAAAAAATAAATTCGTAACTGATACACATAAAAATTACAGTACTTAGTCCTGTAACACCTATAAATAGAGTACTCCAGCGCATTTTTAAATTAGTACTGTTTTTAAATTTATTTGCTAGCAAGCATAGCAGCACCCCATAAGCAAGTGCATCTATCCTATTGTGAGTAGCGCTATAGGTATCTTTTCCATTGCTATAATACAGCATAATAACTTTAGCTAAAAACCCTAATGTAACGGCTGCTATACATAAATAATACACGTGTTTGATGGTAGGTTTATTAATTATTTTAAGCAAAATAATGAGTGCTAAGGGAAACAAAATATAAAAATGTTCTTCCACACATAGCGACCATAAATGGTCGAAATTCCAATGATAAGGCGCACCTGTGTAATTGCGATAAAAAAGCACATAGGGTTTCAAATCGACAAAGGGAACATACATACTTGTATGTGTGTAACGA
>JBEBIC010000397.1:0-1831 GCA_040080595.1 Bacteroidia bacterium
TATACGCCGCAGTTTGTTGCGCTTTGCACTTACTACTATTTGGCTAAGTGTAGTTATGGCGTGTGTATTTACGCACGATTATTTTTTCTTGGGCGGAAGCATAGGCTATCAACTAAGCAACACACTTAATGCGGTGTTGGGCACAACAGGTGCGTATATTTTGTTGGGCTTACTTGCAGTAATATTTGCTATAATTATTTTTAAACTAAATTATAATTTATTTGAAAGTAATGATGATGAAAGCCCCGAACACGAAGAGTTTGACGAGGTAGATACCAAAATAATACAGAATACCAAAAATGCAATAAAACAAAATTTGGCTACTACCACCGTACTTAACGATGAGGTTGATGAATATCCGTTTATAAACGAACAAGATGGTGATGTAGAATTTAGTGTAAATACCAATCCAGTATCGCCAAGTAAAAACACTATTTTACCTAAGGACGATTTGGATTTTGAAATACAACGTCCTGCCGAAGAAGCTCCCAAAGAAATACCTTTAGTAGAGTTTAATGTAGTGCAACAACAGCTTGAAAAAGAACGCTTAGCCAACTCACCACATGCCGATGAGGAAGCGCTTGCACAATCTATTGTAGATAGAATGGGCTTGTACGACCCACGTGCCGATTTGAGCGATTATAAGTTTCCTACAGCTGATATTCTTAACCAAAACATAACCGTAACAGGCGCAGAAGTAAGCACCGAAGAATTGCGTGAAAACAAAGACAAAATTCTTAAAACACTCTTAGATTTTGGTATTGAAATAGACAAAATAAAAGCCACCATAGGCCCAACAGTAGTATTGTACGAAATTGTACCAAAGGCGGGTGTTAAAATATCTAAAATAAAAAACCTTGAAGATGATATAGCGCTAAACCTTGCAGCCCTTGGTATTCGTATTATTGCGCCTATGCCAGGTAAAGGAACTATAGGTATTGAGGTACCCAATAGCAAACCGCAAATAGTACCTATGAGTGCTATACTGGCATCGGAAAAATTTATGAAATGCGATTATGATTTACCCATAGCCTTGGGTAAAACCATAAGCAACGAAATATTTATAGCCGACCTTGCTAAAATGCCACACTTACTAATGGCAGGTGCTACAGGGCAAGGTAAGTCGGTAGGATTAAATGCAATATTGGCTTCGCTCCTATTTAAAAAACATCCGTCAGAATTAAAATTTGTATTGGTTGATCCTAAGAAAGTAGAACTTACTTTATTTAACAAAATAGAACGCCACTTTTTAGCCAAATTACCTGATGCTGACGAAGCAATAATAACCGATACCAAAAAAGTAGTGCACACGCTAAACAGCTTGTGTATAGAAATGGACGCACGTTACGAATTACTTAAAAACGCACAAGTACGCAACATAAAAGAATATAATGCCAAATTTGTAACACGCCGTTTAAACCCACTGGAGGGGCATCAGTTCCTACCTTATATAGTGGTGGTGGTTGATGAGTTTGCCGATTTAATTATTACCGCAGGCAAAGAGGTAGAAATGCCAATAGCACGTATAGCACAGCTGGCACGTGCGGTGGGCATACACTTAATTATAGCCACGCAACGCCCGTCAGTAAACGTTATTACGGGTACTATTAAAGCTAACTTCCCTGGGCGTATTGCGTTTAGAGTAGCTAGTAAAATAGATTCTCGTACCATACTTGATGCAGGCGGAGCCGACCAACTTATAGGACGTGGAGATTTATTGCTTACCCAAGGCAACGACCTAGTGCGCATACAATGTGCGTTTATAGATACGCCCGAAGTAGAATTATTATGCGAATACATAGGTGCACAACGTGGTTACCCTACCGCATTA
>JBEBIC010000002.1:0-35712 GCA_040080595.1 Bacteroidia bacterium
CTATTTTAGCATAAAAATAAATACAATGAAAAAATCAGATATAACATTTAGCGTAGAGCTTGACGAAACCAAGATGCCCATAAACATAGAGTGGCAAGCCTCCGATGCTGGCGAAGAAGCCAACAACTGCAAAGCTATGATGCTAAGTATGTGGGACAGAAAAGAAGAAAACACCATGCGTATAGACCTATGGACAAAAGATATGAAGGTGGACGAAATGAAATTATTTTTTCATCAAACATTTGTATCTATGATAAACACGCTGGAACGTGCTACTGGTGCGGATAACACCATATTAGAGATGAGAGAATATAGCAAGCATTTGGCAGAACAAATGAAATTGATTAAGTAAAAAATATTTTGTGTAACTAAGTAATGCACCCTACAAAAAACAACACTGTCGTTATACCTAAGCGTACTCGTATGCTTGTGTTTGCAGTACTTGCACTTGTTGTTTTGGTTGCGTTACTTCCTACTATTAACTTGAGTGTGCGCAAGGTTATACACGCTAATCAGTTAGCTAAGTTAAGTACTTTAACTGCTACCAATGCTCAACTAATTACGCTTACATTTACACCAGTACAGTATGCACAATTAAGTATTGATGATAATGAGTTGGAATACAATGGTAAAATGTACGATATAAAAAGTAGTACAACAACCAACGCCAACACTACACTAACACTCCTACCCGATAGCCTAGAGACTTACGTAATAGCCTTGTTTAAACATTTAGCACGTAATAATAATGAGGAACTAACAGCCTCCAATTTATTTTTGTTTTATTACTGCGAAAGTATTCCTGTTATCCAGTTTAAACCAATTAGTACTACATACATAAGCAAAAACTACATTGCCTATGTGTGTTTTTATGTAAATCCATTACATAAAAACACAACACCTCCTCCACAATTATTGAGTTAAAATAAAAAATTAAATTAACGTTATAACCCAACGTTAGCAATGTTTTGATGACTCCATCAAACCCATATTTATTTTATTATTAACTCATTAATTATTCATTAAACAATGAAATTAATTTTACTAACTGTTGCCTTTGTTGCAACAATAGCTAGCTATGCGCAAGATACGCTTACTACACAATCGTTAAACGATGTGGTAATATCTGCCACAAAATTTGAAACTAATCCTAAACAAATAGGACAAAAAATACAAGTAATAAACGCCAAAGAACTACAATGGCAAAACGCAGCCAATAGCGCCGATGTGCTTAGCAATACAGGAAACATACTGGTGCAAAAAAGCCAAGGTGGAGGCGGAAGTCCTATTATACGTGGCTTTGAAGCCAATAAAGTAGTAATAGAAATAGATGGAGTACGTATGAACAACGCAATATTTAGAGGAGGGCATTTGCAAAATGCCTTGCGTATAGATAATAATGCGTTGGATAAATTGGAAGTATTATATGGTCCGTCATCAACCATATACGGTAGCGATGCCTTAGGTGGTGTAATGCACTTTATTACCAAAAAACCAAAGTTAAATATGTTTGAAGGAAGTGCTGTAACCCGCTACAGTACAGCCACACAAGAAACGGTAGGTAACTTAAATTTTAATATTGGGGGTAAAAAATGGGCTTCGTTTACCAGTATAACATTTGCAAACTATGGCGATGTTGTGCAAGGAAAAGTACGTAAAAGTGCGTATGCCGATTTTGGAAAAAGACCTAACTATGTAGCCCGTATTGACAATAAAGATTACGTTATTACTAATGCTAATGTAAACAAACAAGTGGGCTCGGGCTATGAACAGCACGACATTATTGAAAAACTACGCTATCAGCAAAACGCTACTACTAATCATACCTTTAACTTTCAGTACTCTGCCACTGGCGATGTAAACCGCTACGACCGCCTTACCGAAACAAGCGCAGGTAAACCTAAATTTGCAGAGTGGTATTATGGCCCTGAAGAACGATTAATGGCGAGTTATAAATTAGAAAAAGATATTGATAAAAAATTAATAGATAAACTAATTGTAACAACTGCATATCAAAACAACAAGGAAAGCCGTAATACACGCAGGTTAGGTAGCAACAAACGCAAATCGCAGTTTGAAAACGTAAATGTATATTCTGTAGATATAGACGCATTAAAAAAACTCAATCGTCACGAAATTAACTATGGTGCAGAGGCATATTTTAATACTGTACAATCATCAGCTATATTCTTTGATATAAATACCGCAGCTACATCTATTGCCGATAGTCGCTATCCTAGTGGCGGAAGCACTATGAACAACGAAGCTGTGTATGTGCAAGATAAAATTACATTGGCTACTAACAAGTTGTTTTTGAATTTAGGCGCACGTTATAATCTTAGTCAGTTACAATCAACGTTTGGCGACACTACTTATTTTGCATTTCCATTTGATAACGTAAAACAAAACAACACGGCACTATCAGGCAATGTAAGTTTAGTGTATTTGCCCACGCAATACACTAAATTATCAGCACTAACATCAACAGGTTATCGCACGCCTAACGTGGACGATATGAGTAAAGTGTTTGAAAGTTCGGCGGGTAATATTATTGTACCCAATGGTGCGTTAAAACCCGAATATACCAAAAACTTAGAGCTATCAGCATCACAAACTATTGCTAAAAAAATAACGCTTGAAGCAGGTGCATATTACACACAAATAAGTAATGCAATAACAGTAGGAGCAGCAACCTATAACGGAAAAGACAGTGTGAATTATGGTGGAGTTACTAGTAAAGTATATACAAGCCAAAACAAACAAAATGCTTACATACAAGGGGCTTACGGAGCATTGATAATAAATGCCACTAAACACCTATCAGTAAACGGCACTATAAATTATACGTACGGACGCATTAAAACCGACACAGTAGAAATTCCTTTAGACCACATAGCGCCCACATTTGGCAAGGCGCAAATGTTATACACGCATAATAAATTGCAAGCAGATGTATCGTTTATATTTAATGGTAAAAAAGAATTAAAAAACTATTTGCTTAATGGCGAAGACAATGAGCAATATGCCACCAAAGACGGTATGCCTGCGTGGAGTACACTTAATGCTCGTGTAGCTTATAATGTGTGTAAATACTTAAATGTACAACTTGCGTGCGATAATATACTAGACGCTAACTACCGTGTGTTTGCATCGGGAATGAGTGCACCAGGTCGTAATTTTAGAGTTACATTACGTGCTAATTTTTAATAATAACCACGAGTAAAAACAATACGCTTAGATATATGTAAACCTTACCATATCTAAGCGTATTTTTAGTTGTAATTAATTTTACTTCAAATCAAAACGATCCAAATTCATTACTTTAGTCCAAGTGTTTACAAAATCGGTTACAAATTTTTGTTTGTTGGTAGGGCTTGCATATACTTCGGCTAATGCTCTTAACTCGGAGTTTGAACCAAAAATTAAATCGGCTCTGGTAGCAGTCCATTTTACTTGTCCCGATTTGCGGTCTCGCCCTTCAAACAATTCTTTTGAATCTCCCTTAGGCGACCACGCTATACTCATATCCAACAGGTTTACAAAAAAATCGTTGCTTAACTTATCTTTTTCGGTAGTTAAAACGCCTTGTTGTGCTTTGTTATAGTTTACATTTAAAACACGCAAACCACCTATTAATACAGTCATTTCGGGTACTGTAAGTTTTAGTAACTGTGCTTTATCTACCAATAATTCCTCAGTAGAAACCGAGTATTGTGTTTTACTGTAATTTCTAAAACCATCAGCCATTGGTTCTAATACTGCCATAGCTTCCACATCGGTTTGTTCTTGGCTTGCATCCATTCTGCCTGCGGTAAATGGTACTGCTATAGTTAAGCCTGCGTTAGCAATTGATTTTTCTACTGCTGCAGTTCCTCCCAATACTATTAAATCGGCAGTTGAAATTTCTTTTTTGAACTTTGTGTTAAATTCTTTTTGAATTTTCTCCAGTGCGCTTAGTACTCTTTTTAATTGCTCAGGATTGTTTACTTGCCACTCTCGCTGTGGTAATAACCTAATGCGTGCGCCGTTTGCACCACCTCGCTTGTCCGACCCTCTAAACGTACTTGCCGATGACCACGCTGTGTATATTAACTCGTTGAGTGCCACGCCCGAATTTAAAATACTGGTTTTTAAACTTTCTATTTCGTTGTTAGCAAATGCTGTTTTTTTAGCCACAGGAATTGGGTCTTGCCACATTAGTACATCTTTAGGTACTTCAGGGCCTAAATACAAGCTACTAGGGCCTAAGTCGCGGTGCGTAAGTTTAAACCAAGCTTTAGCAAAAGCATCGTTAAATGCAGCAGGATTATCTAAAAACTTTTTGGATATTTTTTCATACACAGGGTCAAACCGTAATGCTAAGTCGGTAGTAAGCATTGTGGGCAATTGTTTTTTGTTGGCATCAAACGCATCAGGAATAATTTGTTTACCATTCTTAGCCACCCATTGGTGCGCACCTGCAGGACTTTTGGTTAATTCCCATTCGTTACCAAATAATAGTTTAAAATAATCGTAGCCCCATTGCGTTGGTGTAGTAGTCCAAGTAACTTCCAGCCCCGATGTTATAGCATCTTTGCCCTTGCCCGATTTGTATTTGCTTGCCCAACCAAAACCTTGTTCCTCAATAGCTGCTCCTTCTGGTTCTTTGCCCACAAGCGATGCATCGCCTGCGCCGTGCGTTTTACCTAAGGTGTGTCCGCCCGCTACTAAGGCTACTGTTTCCTCATCGTTCATTCCCATTCGGGCAAATGTTTCTCTTATGTCCTTGGCTGATGCTATTGGGTCGGGGTTGCTATTAGGTCCTTCGGGGTTTACGTATATTAATCCCATTTGCACTGCAGCAAGCGGATTTTCTAGTTTTCGGCCCTCCGTATATCTTTTATCATCAAGCCATTTGGTTTCTTTGCCCCAGTATATATTTGCTTCGGGTTCATACACATCTTCTCTACCACCAGCAAAACCAGCAGTTTTAAAGCCCATAGACTCCAATGCAACGTTACCTGTAAGTATCATTAAATCGGCCCACGATATTTTATCGCCATACTTTTGTTTTACTGGCCATATTAGTCGGCGTGCTTTATCTAAGTTGCCGTTATCGGGCCAACTGTTTAGTGGCGCAAAACGTTGTTGCCCTTCGTTAGCACCACCTCTACCATCGGCGGTGCGGTAAGTACCTGCACTGTGCCAAGCCATACGAATAAATAATGGGCCATAGTTTCCAAAATCGGCTGGCCACCAATCTTGCGATTCGGTAAGTACTTTTTCAATATCTTTTTTTAACGCAAAATAATCTAACGAGTTAAACTCTTTGCGGTAATTAAAATTGGCACCCATTGGGTTTGATGTAGCGTTGTGTTGCCTAAGCAATTGCAAGTTTAATTTGTTGGGCCACCAATCTTCGTTGTATGTTCCGTTAGTAGCGCTACTACTTGTTTTGGCGCCGTGTCCCATTGGGCATTTTGGTGCATTACTGCTTTCTTGTGCAAATGCTGCGGCCCCACTTATAAGTAGTGCCGATGTTAATACTGTTTTTTTCATAGTTATTAGTTTTATACTGTTTTTTAATCTGTTGCTTTAGTGTTATTATTTTAACACTACAAATGTATGGCATAACAAACTATTGAACTAAACAATAATTTCTATATTTGTTATTGACAACATCAATACTTAAAAAATGAATTTACAACAATTGCAATACATAGTAGCCTTACATAAACTAAAGAGTTTTAGTAAAGCTGCCGACGCTTGTTTTATTACGCAAGCCACACTTAGTACTATGGTAAAAAAGTTGGAGGAGGAGTTAGATATTGTAATTTTTGACCGCAAAACCAGCCCTATTATTACCACCGATAGTGGACTTGAAGTAATAGAAGAGGCAAAAAAAATACTGTTGCACGCCGAAAACTTAAAACAAATGGCATCGGTTTTAACTCGTAAAATAGAGGGCGAGTTGCGTATAGGTATAATACCAACTGTGGCTAGTGGCGTGCTTTACCGCATAGTACCACACTTAATGGCCAAGTACCCAAAGTTGAAATTATTTATATCGGAAATTACTACCAAAAACATTATTCAACAACTAAAAACAGGCGAGTTAGATGTGGGTATAGTTTCTACACCGCTAAATAATACTGATATTGAAGAAGAGTTATTGTACTACGAAAAATTAATGGTGTACGGCAACAAAACCATCAACAAAAAATACATACTACCCAAAGATATAGCTACCCAAAAAATATGGTTGCTGGAAGAGGGCAACTGCCTGCGCAATCAAGTAATGAACGTGTGCGCACTTAATGCTAAAAAATTAAATAACAACTTGCATTTTGAACCCAACTCGTTTGAAACCCTCATAAGTTTTGTAGATAAACTAAACGGACTTACGCTTATACCTGAGCTATATTACATGGGTTTATCTGCAGATAAAAAAGCTAAAGTAATAGATTTTAAAGCGCCTGTACCTGTACGAGAAATAAGTATAATATACCACCGCCCTTATGCAAAACAACGCTTAATAAATGTACTAACTACCGAAATTAAAGAAATTATAACCCCACTATTGCAAACAAGCAAACTAAAAAACAAGGATATGATAATAGCAAAAATATAAGTTGTGCGGAGGGGGTATTAATAGTGATTAGCTCAATACTTTAAACAATAAATCTGTAATAAAAATAGTAGTAAAATTTGTTTTGTTTTTAGCGGTAGCACTAGTAAGTTTGGGTAAGTTTGCAGTAAAGTATTGTTGCTGATGGGCTGTTTCTATTATAGTTGTGCTTAACGAGCGTGCGTATTTATACGTGGGGTTGTATGCCGAAATTACTGCCGCTATTTTAACGCATAAATCTTTGTAAGGCTTAAACACTTGGGCTTTGTTTATTTCCAACACTTCTTTTACCAAATATACCTTGCTGCTTTCGCTAATAACTATTTGGTTTAAATATTTTTTGTTGTAATCGTACTGGTTAGTACTTGTGCCTAAATCATGTGTTAGCAAGTTTACAATTATCTTTAAGCGTTCTTTTTTATCGCTTACGTTTTCGAGTTTAAACGTTACCAAAAACTCCATATAACTCCAGTACCAATTAAGTATATAAAGCAACAAGCGGTGTTTGTTTTCAAAATACCTATACATAGTAGCCTCTGTACTGCCTATTTCTAGGGCTAATTTTTTAAATGTAAATTGTTCAAACCCCAATTCATATATTAAGTCTATGGCAGTTTTTACCATAAGCTTACCTACTTCGCTAGTTTCGGGATTGCGCAAAAATATTTTTTCGTTAATATCAAACTTTACTTGAAACTCCATTTTTTGTTTTTTTTACAAAAATAGGGTTTGTTTTCAATAATAGTAATTATATCTATAAATTAATAAAAAAACTATTTGTAATAGTATTACTATTATTAAAAATAGTTTTATATGTTTGTAAAACACTTAACGTTTAAAACTAAAAAAACATGCGCACACATTCCAAAGAAACTCAAAGTAACTTAACGCCAGAAACTGCTCTTCAAATTTTAAAAGAGGGTAACGAACGATTTGTAAATAATTTAAAAGCAAATAGAAACCTTTTGCAACAAGTAAACGACACTTCTACAGGTCAGTTTCCGTTTGCTACCGTATTAAGCTGCATAGATAGTAGAACATCAGCAGAACTTATATTTGACCAAGGCTTGGGCGATATTTTTAGTATTCGTATTGCTGGCAATATACTCAACGAAGATATTTTGGGCAGTATGGAATTTGCTACCAAAATAGCAGGCACAAAAGTTATAATGGTACTCGGACATAGTAAATG
This sequence comes from Bacteroidia bacterium, assembly GCA_040080595.1. Taxonomy (GTDB): domain Bacteria; phylum Bacteroidota; class Bacteroidia; order UBA4408; family UBA4408; genus JACMRI01. The sequence goes on from JBEBIC010000002.1 coordinate 7,800, forward strand.
CGGAGCAATAATAGGTGCATGCAACCATGTAGAAATGGGTAACTTAACTACGTTACTCAACAAAATACAGCCCGCTATATTTAACGAAAAAATTACACTTGATAACAGAACAGGTACTAACCAAACGTTTGTAAACAACGTAACCGAAATAAACGTACACCTAACCATAGAAAGAATACGCCGTGAAAGCCCAATAATAGCCGAAATGGAACAAACCGAACAATTAAAAATAGTAGGTGGCGTGTATGATGTAGAAACAGGTGTGGTAAGTTTGTTTAATAACTAAGAGCACAACTACACAACTAGTGTTAAGCAAAAGCGCTGTTTCTATTAAGAAACAGCGCTTTTTGATATAAACAAACGTACGTAAATATTACGCTTTAGCCAACTGTATGTTTAGTGCTAATTTTATGTCTTCGGCTACTAATAATCCGCCAGCTTCGGTTACTGCATTCCAAGTCATGCCAAAATCTTTACGGTTTATAACTCCATTAATTTCAAAACCAGCTTTGGTGTTTCCCCATGGGTCTTTCATTATACCGCCAAGTGTTACTTGTAACGTTACTGGCTTTGTAGTTTCTTTTAGGGTAAGATGCCCGTTTAATTCGTAATCATCGTTGTTCTTTTTAGTTAGTACACCATTACTAAACGTAATTTTAGGGAACTTTTCTACATCAAAAAACTCTGCCGATTTTAAGTGATTATCTCTATCTATTTGATTAGTAGATATACTAGCCACGTCTAAATTAAATGTTACTGCGGCATTGTCAAACGAGTCTTCGCTTGTTGCTACTACAGTTCCTTCATAGTTAGTAAAATTGCCTGTTACGGTTGATATTACTAAGTGTTTTACTTTAAATTGTACTTCAGAGTGTGTTTGGTCAATGTTCCAGTTCATGATTTTTGTTTTGAGTTATTATTAAATTTAGTTTGTTGTTTATTTAAGCTATAGTCATGGGTACGTCCATTACCAACACTTCTACGTTGTTGGTTTTTGCTTGTATGTTTATTTTTTCAATGTCCCAAATACCAAAGCCATCTCGTTTGTTAAGTTCGTGTCCATTTACAGTAACGTCGCCATTTATTACAAATAAATACACTCCGTTTCCTTTGCGTTTTATCGTGTAATCTACTGCCACATCTTTGTCAAAAACACCTTGATGAAACCAAGCGTCTTGATGTACCCATACCCCATCATCATCGGTATTGGGAGATAGTATTTGTTGCAAATTATTCTTACTTTTTGTTTTGTCTAAGGTTAATTGGTCATAACGTGGAGTAACATTTTTTTTGTTAGGAAACATCCATATTTGTAAGGTGTTGGCGTCCTTATCTTTGTTTGGATTAAACTCGCTGTGCTGTATGCCAGTACCTGCGCTCATACATTGTATATCGCCGTAGTTAATTATTTTTCCGTTACCCATACTGTCTTTGTGTTCCAAAGCACCAGCTAGCGGTATGGTTATTATTTCCATATTATCGTGTGGGTGTGTGCCAAAGCCCATTCCTGCTGCTATTATATCGTCGTTCATTACTCTAAGTACCCCAAAGTGCATACGCTCGGGGTTGTGATAATTGGCAAAACTGAACGAGAAATTTGCTTTAAGCCAACCATGGTCAGCAGTGCCACGTGTGTTGGCTTTGTGTATAACTATGTTTTCCATTATTTTGGTTGTTGGTGGTGGTAAATGATTGTATCCTATGGGTGTAAGTTCGGCTAATTCGTCAATATCGTTTTTTAATACATTGGCTATAGCACCAGTACTTACTAGCATAGCAGTACCAAGTAAACCTTTCCTAAGAAATTCTTTTCTGTCCATGATTATAAATTTTAATAATTGTGTTAATTAACTTTTACAAAAATGAAACATTACCAACACATATTCATTAACCTAGATTAAGAAATAAGGTATTTATTGTGAGTGGAGTTACGCCCTCTATTTCTTTGAAAGTTTAGCACGAGTTTTACTCAAAAACTCAGGTGTAATACCCAAGTAAGAGGCTATCATGTGTTGCGGAACACGCAACGGAATGCTAGGATATCTTTTTATAAACTGTAAATATCTGCTTTCGGCGGTTTCCGAAATAGTGGCTAACAGCCTATTCATCATTGTTTCAAATGCTTTTTGCACCATTAGTCTAAACAAGCGTTCGAGCGCAGGAATTTTATTAAACAACAATTCTTTGTTTTCATAGCTTATTAGCAGTACTTCCGAATCTTCAAGCGCTTGTATATATAATTTTGATGGAATGCGCTGCGAAAAGCTTATTAAATCGCCAATCCACCAGTCTTCGCTCGCAAATAGCAAATCGGTTTCGTTGCCACTTTCGTTTATGCAATACATTCTAAACAGTCCTTTTAGTACATATCCTTCAAAATTACACACCACTCCTGGCTCTAAAATAATTTCTTTTTTCTTAAACGTTTTATGTTGTAATTTATCATTAAAGTAGTCGTACTCACTCTTAGTAAGCGACACTCGTTTTGCAACAAATTCATTTATTTTTGAGAACATGTGTGGTGTTTTTTTTAAGTTTTTTTATAATACGAATATGTGGTGGATTCAATTCATAAATTCAACACTAAACTGCACTTTTAAGTTTAAGTTTTTCGTTAGTAGATAAAAATTCAATCTTTTTATTGGTCTATTATTTAGTTGGTTTTAAATGTAATTCGTAATTTTTAATTCGTAATTAATTCAATAATTTATCTAAAAACCAAAAAACGCCAAGTAAATAATTACTTAGCGTTTTTTTACTTTATTACGGGTGGCTGACCGGGCTCGAACCGGCGACCCTCGGCACCACAAACCAATACTCTAACCAACTGAGCTACAGCCACCATAATTGTTGTACAAAAGTAGTATAATTTTTTTTGTATGAAAATTATTTTTCAATTAAATTATACCATTTCGTATAATGGATGCGGAATAGGTTTATTTAGCTTACCGTTTTTAATTTTAGCTACTTCGTTAGGGTTGTTTACATACCATTCAAACTCGTGCCTAAAGTGGCGTATAGCAGCAGCTACAGGCCATGCAGCCGCGTCTCCAAGTGGGCATATAGTATTTCCCTCTATTTTTTTTGCTACTTCGGCTAACAAATCTATGTCGGCTAATTTTCCTTGTCCATCTATTACCATACGTTTTAATATACGCTCTAACCAGCCTGTTCCCTCACGGCATGGCGAACATTGCCCGCACGATTCGTGATGATAAAAGCGTGCTAAGGTGTATAAACTGTAAGGTATTGAAGCGTCTTCATCATACACAAAAAACCCGCCCGAACCTAACATTGAGCCAGATACAAATCCACCATCGGAAAGGCTTTCATAGGTCATTAAACGTTTTTCGCCAGCAATGTTATTTAATAACAAATGCCCTGGAACTATGGGTACTGATGAACCTCCAGGAATACATGCTTTTAGTTTTTTACCATTGGCAATACCGCCACAATATTCATCAGAATATAAAAATTCTTCAACCGTAATGCCTAAATCTATTTCATATACACCAGGTTTGTTAATGTTTCCGCCTGCGGAAATAAGTTTAGTACCCGTACTTTTGCCTACGCCTATTTTGGCATATTCGTCGCCACCCATATTTACAATAGGTACAACAGCCGCAATAGTTTCTACGTTGTTTACCACAGTTGGGCAAGCGTACAAACCAGCAATAGCAGGGAATGGCGGTTTCATACGTGGGTTACCACGTTTACCTTCCAAGGACTCTAACAAGGCAGTTTCTTCGCCACATATATATGCACCTGCGCCTGCTTGTACGTATAAGTCTAAGTTATAGCCTGTGCCTAATATATTTTGCCCTAACCAACCAGCTGCATAAGCTTCGGCTATAGCTTTTTCTAATATTTTAATTACGTAAAAATATTCGCCACGCACGTATATGTAGGCTGTGTTAGCGCCCAACGCTACGCTTGAGGTTATCATACCCTCAATAAGTGCATGCGGTATTTTTTCCATAAGGAAACGGTCTTTAAACGTACCTGGCTCCGATTCGTCGGCATTGCACACCAAGTAACGTGCTTTGCCTTCGGGCTTAGCCAAGAAACTCCATTTCATACCTGTAGGGAAACCCGCACCACCACGACCACGCAGCCCCGATTTTTTAACCTCTTCTACTATGGCGTCAGGCGTCATTTCTTTAAGTGCTTTTTCTACACTTTTGTAACCACCCTTTTCTCTATATACTTGTAATGTTTGAATACCTGGTACATGTAGGTGTTCGAGTAATAATTTCTTTCCCATTTTGTATTTTATATAAAAATTGGTGCTATTAATTTCTTCTAAACGTATCGCTATCTACATAGCTACTTTGTACGTTGGCGGTGCGCAAGTCGGTAAGTATGGTATCTACTTTATCAGTAGTTAAATCTTCGTAAAACGTAGCTCCACATTGGAACATTGGCGCAGTACCACAGCTACCTAAGCACTCTACACGTTTAAGTGTAAACATACCGTCAGGGGTAGTTTCGCCAAATTGTATGTTTAATTTTTTTTCTAAATGCGCTGCAATATCCTCTGCACCACGCAACCAGCATGGTGCGGTGTGGCACAGTTCTATAAGACATTTGCCCACAGGTTTAAGATTATACATACTATAAAACGAAGCTACTTCGTACACTTCTATAGCTTGTATATTAAGTATAGTGGCTACATAATCCATAGTGGGTGCGCTTAACCAACCACCAAATTCTGCTTGCGCAAGGTGGAGTATAGGCAATAGTGCCGATTTTTGTTTTCCCTCGGGGTAACGTTTTATAAGGCTGTGTACTACCTCAAGTGTATCTGCGCTAAATGCAGGTGTTGGTTCTATTGATGACATGGTGTAGGTATTTTATATTTAGTTGCTCAAAATTAATTTTTTATTGCAAATAATGGAAAGTAAAAAGTGGAGATTTTTTTGATTGAGTTTTTGTTTAAATAAACACGCTCATTTCCTGTTGTAATTTTTGTGCTTCTATGCCTGCTGCTTGGGCATAATCTGTACCATTGCTTGCGTATATAATACTGCGCGATGAGTTAATGAGCAGGCCGTATTCGTTAGGAATACTACCGTTTTGTATTACCTCTTGTAAGTTGCCACCTTGCGCACCCACGCCAGGTATCAACAAAAAATGGTTGGGTATAGTTTGGCGTATTGCTTTTATTAATACACCTTGTGTAGCACCTACTACAAACATGGTATTATCAGTACTACCCCATGTAGCTACCTTGCGCATAAGTACTTCGCACAATAGTTCTACTTCTATTTTGCCTTGTGCGTTAAATTTTGGCAAGGGTAATTTCTGAAAATCTTGCGCACCCACATTTGATGTTAAACCCAGCACTACCGCCCATTTGTTGGGCAATTGCATAAATGGTTTTACAGAATCTTCGCCCATGTAGGGTGCAACTGTAATGGCATCGCCTGGCATGTTTTGCAAATAGGCTTTGGCGTACATAGTGGCTGTGTTACCAATATCGCCACGCTTAGCGTCTATTATTATAAACTGATTGGGGTAGGTTGTTTTTATGTACTGTACTGTTTTTTCGAGGCTTGCAAACCCTTTGCTACCATAGCATTCGTAAAAAGCAGTATTGGGTTTATAAGCTATGCAGTAAGCTTGGGTAGCGTCTATTATGGCTTTGTTAAATTCAAATATAGGGTCTTCGGTTTGGAGTAAGTGTTGGGGTATTTTGTCCATATCTACATCTAAACCAACGCATAACATTGTTTTTTTCGTTTTGATGTTTTGTATAAGTTCTGCTTTGGTCATAGGTGTAAAATTACTTTGCTTTAGTGGTGTTTAAAATTATAGAAACATCTACATTATTAGCCATTACTACACTTGGTAAGCCTACTCCAAAATCGAGTCGGTTTAACTTTAGTGTTCCTGTAAATGCAGCTTGATTGTTTATTTTACTAAACTTAAACGGAAACAATACCTCTTTGGTTTTACCTTTTATTGTTAATTGACATACCGCAGTATAATTGCCTTCCGACTCTTGTTTAATAGACGTGCTTTTAAATAAGATTTGCGGGTGTTTTGCTGCATCAAAAAACTCCTGTTTTTTTAAGTGTTTATCTCGTAGGTCTATACCTGTTTTTATACTTATTACATTTATTACGCCGTCAAAATGGCTTTTGTTTAACACAGCTGGGTCAAATGTTATTTTGGTATTTACATCAGTAAAATTGCCTGTTACATTTAACTTAGCATTTTTTATTTTAAACAAAACACTTGATGAGGTTACTTCCCACGATGTTGGGGTTGTGTTTATTGTTTTAAACGAATATACTAGTGTACTTAACACTAGTATAAAAACAGATAAAAAGAAACGATTGGTTTTTACATTCATTTTATATGGATAGTAATATGGTGTGTTTTTGATGTATTACGTAACAAAAATAACAATTTAAACACCTCGCCATCAAAAAATAGCGTTGCAATGGGAGATAAGGATTCAATAGCTCGTTTTATTTTCTATTTTTGGTTAAAATAATTAAAATATGAACTATTACATTGCACTAACAGCACTATTACTCTACTGTACAACTACTTTTGGTAGCAATAGCCACAAAGACTCCCTTGCGCAGTTTAATTTAATGATAGCCGAATTACCAAAAGTAAAAGAGGATTCTGCACGATTAAATGAGTTAGTTAAGCTACATTATTATCAGCAAGCTATAGTAGGAGAGCTCAACAAAAATAATAGCCAAACCTTTAAACTAATGTATGCTAAAGAAGCCATTGGTTTAGCAATTAAACTTAACAAATTAGACACCTTAAAAGCACTGACTGTTGATGCAGGATATATTTTTGATTTGAACCAAGAGTACGATTCTTCTTATGTATATTATAGCAATTGCCTTAATATACTTGAGGCACAAGGAGCATACGACATATCTTCGTCTATAGCTCAAAACATACTGTACAACAACAACGAGTTGCAAAACACATTAAAACAAAATAGAATAATAGAAATAGCTCAACAAAAAAAAATAGATAAACTTATATGGCTTGCAATTATTGTTTTGATGCTTTTTTTATTAATGTTGTTTTTTTATATTTTAAAAGCGCGCAAAACCAATACACTACTTACCAGCCAAAAAGATGCAATACAAAAAAGCAAATTAGAAATAGATAGTAGTATAGTATATGCAAAAAATGTGCAACAATCTATCATAACTACAGAGCTAAAATTTAAGTGGTTTTTTAAAGACAGTTTTGTATTATTTACACCCAAAGACACACTTAGTGGCGATTTTTTGTGGACATTAAAAAAAGATGATTTAACTTACTTTGCCGTTGCCGATTGTACAGGGCATGGAGTTCCTGGGGCACTTATATCCATAGTAGGAACACTGTTGTTAGATTCTATTTTAACTGAAGAAACTTATAAATCTCCTGCAACAATACTAACAGAACTTCATTTAAAATTAGTAGATGCTTTAAATCAAAATGACCCAAACAATAAACATAATCATGACGGTATGGATATAGGTGTTTTTGAAGTAAACGAAACGCTAAACACACTAAAATTTGCAGGAGCAAACAGACACTTAACCTATATAAGAAATGGAATTGTTACAGATTACCCTGGCACAAAACGCCCAATTGGTGGTACACAGGTAACATACGATAAACCCTTTGTTGATGATGAGATAGTTATACAAAAAAACGACATAATGTATAGCTATACCGATGGTTACCAAGACCAAATGGGAGGCTTAAAGGATAAAAAAATACAACGAAAGGGTTTATTAGCATTATTACAAAAAGGATTTACAAACCCAATGGTACAACAAAAACAACTGTTACACAGCGCATTTACACAACACATGGGTACTAATGAGCAGGTAGATGATGTGTTGGTAGTAGGAATTAAGTTTTAAGGGAATGAAAAATATCATTGCGTTATTATTCATGGTATGTTGTGGTGCGTGCAATGCGCCTCAACCAAAAACCAACGACCAATTATTTGCTAATTTGCGTACTCGTTTTGAAAAAAACGCAGAGGTGTCGGACGATAGTGCTGTGAGTATTTTAAACGAGTTAAATGCAAACGCCTCAACTAAAGACCCCCGTATTCATTGGCTTACAGCGCAAATAAAAGGAGGCTTATTTTTAAGACAAAGTAATTACGAAAAAGCGTTATACAATTATACTATAGCCGAAAAACGATTATTAAACATACCTAATACCGATACTTTTTTAATAAAAACATATAACGGCATAAGCAATTGTTATAAGTGGAAAGCTAACCATACTCAAGCGATTGCTTACGCCTTAAAAGCAAAAAAAATAGCAGAACAGTTAGCGATTGAGAAAACTATTTTAGGTATAAATACCAACCTTGCGCAATTATATTTGCTAGCTAATAAAGATAGTGATGCCTTGGTATTGTTAAATGAAAGTATTAAGCATGGAACAGTGTCTGTTAAATTAATAACAATGCATACTTTGGCTAACTATTACGGCGAGCGTGGTTTAATAGATAGTGCATTAAGTATAGATAACAAAGCTATGCAAATAGGTAAAAAATATCCCCTATTACTAAGTCCTATTTACAACAACAAGGCGTTGTGTTTTGTAGAAAAAAAGAACATAGACTCAGCATTGTGTTATTTGCAAAAATCATATACCATAGATTCGTTAAACAAGCACCGCAAAAATATGGCGGCCAACATTGAGTTACTGGGTAATATTTATGAGTTAAGTAACGATGATGTAAGGGCTGAATTAACCTACAAAAAAGCCCTACAAGAGTTTGATTTAATGGGGAATAAAAAAAACGCAGCAGGGGTATTTATGATGTTAAAACAATTGGCTGTAAAGCACCACAACTGGCAATTGGCGTACGCTTACAAAGACTCGGCAACTAGTATATTAAAACAAATAGACAACGCCAACATTGCCAACAACATTGCCTTACTAAACATAGATTACGAAACCGAAAAAAAGAACGCTACCATAGCACAACAATCAGAAACATTAGCCAACAAAAACAATACTATTTTATTGCTACTTGCTATTGTATTACTAGCAAGTGTATTAGTTTGGTATGCTTATAAAAACCATACTACTAAAACAGAATTAAAACTGCAAAACCAACAACAAAATGCAGCCTTACAAATAATAGCTGCCGAACAAAAAGAACGTATGCGCATAGCACAAGAACTACACGATGGTATAGGGCAAAAACTTACTGTGCTTAAAATGTACGCATCGGTTGATGAGCATAAAAACACATTGCAACTTAACTTACTTAATGATACCATAAACGAAGTGCGCAGTATATCGCACAAGATGATGCCCGAAATAATAAATCTGGGTTTAATACCCGCACTAAAAGATTTATGCGAAAAAATAAATGTAGCCAAGTTAGTAACGTGTTCGTTTACTATAGACGAAACCTCGCAAAAGCTAACATTAGCTAGCGATATAGAACTTTCTATATACCGTATTGTGCAAGAGGTATTAAACAATATGCTAAAACATGCGCAAGCAAAAAAAATTAGTATTAACATTGCTACACACGCATCAATATTAACTATAGAAATAAACGATGACGGCAAAGGCTTTAATACCAAAGCTATACACGCATCTAGCGGTATAGGTTGGGGAAATATTATAACTCGTGCCAAAATTATAAAAGCTACGGTAGATGTAGCAAGCTCAGCCAAAGGTACTAACATTGTATTAAACATAAACGTATGACAACAGTAATAAACATAGTACTTGCCGACGATCATCAAATAGTACTGGACGGTTTGCAATTTATGCTAAGTAGCGAAAAACACCTGCAAGTAGTACACACAAGCCTTAATACCAACGGTGTGTTGCAGTATTTGGAAACTAACGCTAACCATATACACCTACTGGTTACGGATATAAATATGCCTACGGTTTCGGGTATTGAATTGTGTAAAAAAGTAAAGGAACTTTACCCACACATAAAGGTGCTTGTGCTAAGTATGTATAGTAGTACCGAAATAGTAAAAGAGGCTATATTAGCCGAGGCCGATGGCTATATGCTTAAAGATGGAGGTAAAGAAAAACTACTTGCCGCAATACACAAAATAAGCAACGACGGTACGTATTATTCCGAAGAAATTATACCCATAATATACAACCAGTTTAATATTGAAAAAAAAGCAACGCTTACTGTAAGTAATCTTTCCGACCGAGAAAAAGAAATACTCGTACTTATAGCCAAAGAATACTCAAGCGAACAAATAGCCGATAAATTATTTATAAGCATAAAAACAGTAGGTAATCATAGGCAAAATATATTGGCTAAGTGCGAGTGCAAAAGCTCTGTTGGGCTTGTTAAATATGCTATTAAAGCAGGTTTAATAACGGTATAATAATTAAAATAGGGAGTACTCCCTATTAATTAGCGGAACGCTCCTTACGTGTGGTAATGTGTAGCGGTGTAAGTTTGTAATGTAAAAAATAACAATACAAATTAACACACTTAAAACCCACACAACATGAAAAAAATTACACTATCGGTAGCAGCTGTTGCAGCAGTATTATTTACAACATCGTGCTCGCAAAAAATTAACAGTGCATCAAAAAATGCAGTAAACTTCCCAGGTATGACAGTAAGCCGTACCGATTACAAATTATCTAAAGATGTAACTGCTGATGTTGAAGTAAAAGAATTTACTATGTTAGGTGGTTTTATACACACCGCAAAAACAGTTGGCGAAGCTAAAAACGAAAAACATTATGGTATGGTTTCGGGCTTTGGTTTAGATGCAGCTTCGCAAGTAGCGGTATATCGTTTGTTGGAAGCTAACCCAAGTTTTGATTACTTAACCAACATTAGAATTACCAAAGCATACGAACGCAAATGGATGTTGTTTTTTAATAAATACAATACCAAAGTTAAAATTACAGCTAAGGGCATTACACTTAATACCGAAAAATAATTAGTAGCTCATTGCTCTTAATTATTCGCTTAATTTTTTAATCACTTAACACATTTATTCTAATGAAAAAAATAAACAGCATACTAGCTTTAGCCATTGTAATTGGTGGACTGAGCTCGTGCGGATCGTCTCGTAGTCTTAATACAAAAGATATTAAGTACATGGACATTCGTTTTAAACCACTTACACGCAACGATGTAACTTTAGTAGGTAACTTAGAAGCTACAGCAACGGTAAGTCTTGTAGAAAAGAAAAACGCAGCAAAAACAACTTACAACAAAGGATTAGTAACCTCTAACGATGCCAACGAGGTAATGTATTTTGCACCAGGTGCAGGCGAAGCTATTACAGGTTCGTTGTACGAAAATACATTGTTTAGCAACATATATTCGCCAACAGTAAAAGGCTTAAAAGCCAAAGGTATATTAGCCAAATTATTTGCAGGTTTTAAAAAGTTTACGCCTGCTGATAAAGGTATGGACTTTGGATACTATGCCTTAGTTGAAAAATATCCTGACGTAGATTATTTTATAAACGTACGTTTTGACCGTAAAACCATTACCGACAAAAAAGGTGGTATGACACAAACCGTAATAGTAAAAGCCGACGGCTTAAAACTTAAAACAGATAATTAGTAACACACATTTAGTACACAATAACAAACGAGCTTAAATTTAAGCTCGTTTGTTTTATACCATTACATTAAAAAAAACACAAACTAACTTAAAACGAATAAGCCATGAAAACATATATATTAAGTTTAGCAGTAGTATTAACAATAGTATCCTGCAAAAAGAAAGAGGCAGAAACAGCAACACCTACACCAGTAGTAGTAAGTACTCCTGTAGTAACACCCGTAGCCACAGCAGGCTTTAAATGGACAGAGAACGGAGGTGCTGAAATTACTGCGGACTCATCTCGTTTTACCGCACAGTACAGTACATTAATTGCATTTAAAGGAGGTAGTGTAAAGTTTGAAATAAACTTAACGGCGGGCACTGTTGCTACTTATACTATTGGTACTAACAATGTGCTTACATTAGTAGGGGGCGGTGCAAACCACGTTGCAACTGGCGGTAGTGTAGTCGTAACTGCTAATGCAAGTAGCAAAATGAGCGGTACATTTGACGTAACTATGAACACAGGTGGTTTTACTAATGTAAAGGGGGCTTTTACTGATGTAGTTATTAAATAGTTAAAAATAAAAACTATGAAACAATTTTACACACTAGCTATTGCAATATCCTTAACAACAGTAGCACAAGCACAAAACAACGCACAAGCCTTTGATTGGGCATTTAACCCAGGTTCGGCCAACAATATTTTAAAAGCTATGAAATACGACTCGCAAGGCAATGTATTGGCCTTGTGTGCTATGTGGGACTCCGCTAATTTTGCAGGCGCACAAGTGGTGTCTCCTGCCGTAAGCGGTTATCCATCAACTAATTATTATATAGGCAAACGCACCACAACAGGCACAGCCCAAATATTAATTGAACGCGGCTCAGCTAATACACTTGCTGATTTTAGCACGTTTAATTTAGATGCTAACGATAACATAATAGTTGCAGGCGCAGCTACGTGGACTACAGGTTATGATTTTGGTAACGGGGTAAGCGTTGTGGGCAAAGGCTATATGATAGCTAAGCACAACGCTAGTGGTGTAGCACAATGGGCTAGGCTATACAACTTTGGCAACCCTACTATGAACTCGTTTTATAGTAACCCTTGGAAAATACAAACATTAGCAGATGGTAGCGTAATAGCACTACTGCGAGTAAGCAATAAGTTTGCCCTTATAAAAATAGATGCCTTAGGAAACGAGCTGTGGTATAAGGAATATGCAGTGGCAACTAATGGTAGTACATCTACTATTACAACATCAAACAATAGTTTTTTTGTTGATGCTACAGGTAATATAACCTTAAGTTATTTAACCGCTGTAAACTCGGGTACGCCTTATTTATCTTTAAACAACGACACTACTAAAATTAATAACGGAGCGCATCCTGCAGTAACTTTTTTAGTACAATTTGATAGTAATGGTAACAAAAAATGGAACAAAGGCTTTAGAGGTTTTATTACCGATTTGGCTGTGGAGCACCTAACGGGTAATGTATTATTGCTTTATGGGCAGTATGGTGGACAAAACAATGTGGCGCCAATGGATAGCCTGTATGGTAATAATTTATCGTTTAGTAATACTTATGGTGGTATTTTGGCGGTTGATTCTACTGGTAAATTTATTAAAGCTTCGCCCACACAATTAAATACGTCAGAGTATAAATCAATATTGCCATTAGGAGGATTTAAAACAATAGTAACACGTAAGTATCAAACTACAGATGTACTTACGGCTGGTGCGCAAAACTATAGTGTTAGCACAGGTAGCGTATTTGCTTGGACGGAACTAGACGCTAACTTATTACCTGTATATTTTATAGCAGAGCCAGCAATAAGTACGCAATTTGCCGAACCTGAAAACTTAATGGCTGTACAAGGCAATAAGGTAGCGGTGTGCGCCGCATGGCAACGTACCGACCAATTAAGTATAAACGTAAACGGCACAACACTTACCGCTAATGATAAAAACACCTCGTTTGCTACACGCTACAATCCACCATTTAATATGTGGGGCGAGGATATTATGTTGGGACAATACGACCGTACATTGCAAGGAACTACAGGTATTACAAAATTAACCAACAACACCATGAAAATATATCCTAACCCCAGCAACGGTACGTTTACAGTATTATCAACACTTGTAGGTAAAACACTCACCATTACTGATGTTGCAGGTAAGCAAGTGTATAACACCACACTTACATCGGTAACACAACAAATAAATGCTGAACTTAACGCAGGTATTTATTTTGTAAAAGTTGGTAATACTAAAACTCAGAAATTAATAGTTGAATAACAAATAGTTTTACAAACAAATCGTCCGCAAGGCTTATATAATAGGCCTTGCGGACGATTTAATTTAACAAAATTATACTACCTTATAGCATTAGCTTCTATTATTCGTACATTAAGTTGCAACTCGCTCAAGTGGCGAAACACCAACTCAAACGGAGCATGATAAAATTTACTTTCCCAAGTAAAATCTACTTTTTGTCCATCTATTACTTGTGTGGTGTTTTCAATACTTAACAGAGCAACATCGTGTACGTTATATGTTGTTTTTACAAGTGTAGCGTAATTTTGCAATGCGGTTTTAAGTGCTGTTAATTGTGGCGCAGGAGTATTTATACCATTAGCAAATAATAAACTTGTTGGTATGTCGTAGTTGCCATTACGCTCACGCAAAAACTCTACTTCGGTAGGGCGAGGTTGCGTATTGTTAGTAGTACCATCTATCACAAAGTATTTTAGTTTATCTATTTGTGCGCACAAGTCATTGCTTGCTTTTTGCAACGCTGCATTATTTGTAGCATTGGCGGTATTACTCACATACTTTTGTGTGTTTGCATTAGTAGTGTACGCATAGGTTTCGTTTAAATATTTATTAGCCGAAAGATACACCGTTTCGTTCCATTGGTTTTGACGTGTGTTAAATGGTAAAAACAATACACCCGCAGCACCCAATATAAGTATGGAGGTAATAATGGTGTTGGTTTTTGTATCCGCATTACGAATACCCGTAAAAAAATAAATGGGTAAAAACACAAACACTAATAGTTCCAAAGCACCCCACCACAGTACGTTTGCGCCAGGCCAATGCTGTACTTTAAATACTGCGCCTGTACTTATTAATATACCAAATACAGTGGCAACGCCTATTATTAGCTTATTGCGTGTGGTTGCAGCTTCTTGTATTTTTAACACACACAGTAGTGGCAAAAACAATACACTCATGCAAAACACCGCCAACATTAGCATTGCGCCAGCTCCAGGCCAGTGCATTAGTTTAAAAAACGACCCAATTATAAATCCGACAGCAGAAAACGTTCCGCTTATTAACATTACTTTTTTCATAGCATAATAGTGTTTAAAGGTGAGTAATAAATTAGTTTCTTCCTGTATTTCATACAACTCTCGCTTAAAAAAACGAGGCATTACACTTTGGTAACACTCCTCAAAACTGTGGTTGGGCAATAGTTCATCTTCCACTATACAGCAAATATGGTCCAACAGGTTAAGCTGCAGCTCTTCCGTTTCAATGCCACTACGTCTAATGTCGTTGAGTATAAACGCTACTTGCTCATGGGTTAATACCACCATTGCTTACACGGTTTTTAATTTTAAGTCAAGCAAAAAAATCATCGTATTCATAAAATCCTGAAACTCCGTTACCTTTTCCTCCGCCAACGATTTTCCCGTTGGCGTTATGGTATAGTACTTACGTATGCGGTTACCTACATTAACTGCATTGGTGGTTAATATTCCGTTGGCCTCAAGTGCGTGCAATGTAGGGTACAGCGCACCTTCGGTTAGTTGAATTTTACCTCCTGTAAGCTCTTTTACCTTTTGGGTAATTTCGTAGCCGTACATTTTATCGTTTTCCGATAATAACTTTAAAATAATTGTTTTTAAAGTTCCTTTTATTAGTTCTGATGAATACATAATACAAATATACACTTTTATTTTTATATACCTAATTTTCTTATGTATTATTTATTTTTTAATCATATTCACATAATTCTATTAAATTTGAATAAACATTTTACAAAAACAATAATTAAAAACTACTTATTATGAACGGTGTAAACAAAGTTATTTTATTAGGTAATGTAGGTAAAGACCCCGAAATACAACACTTAGAAGGTGGTGTATCGGTAGCACGTTTTCCTATGGCAACTACCGAAAGCTACAAAGATAAAAACGGAAATAAAATAGACCAAACCGAGTGGCACAACATAGTGGCATGGAGAGGATTGGCCGATGTAACCGAAAAAATAGTACGCAAAGGGTCGCAATTATACATTGAAGGGCGCTTACGTACACGCCAATGGGAAGATAAAGACAAAAACAAACGTTACACGACCGAAATAGTAGCTGATGTAATTACGGTTACTGGACGCCGCCCTGAGGCTGGTACTACTGGTACTGACGGTGCAGCATCATCATTTGATATGAATGCCAACGACGGTAACGATCTACCCTTTTAATTCTTTTTTATATTAACTAATCCCCACCCTTATTTTGGACGACCCCTCCACGAGTTACACTACGCTTTGTTCTATAATTCAACTACACGCCGAAGGTTTTGCTAACCCAACCAATTGGCTTATGGTACTATTACTTATTGTACTATTAATTTCGGCAGCATTTATATCGGCGGCTGAGGTAGCGTATTTTAGCCTTACGCCTGCATTATTAGAAATACTTAAACGTGGCGAAGATGCCACAAGTAAGCTGGTATTACAGCATTTACAATCGCCCAAAAAATTAATAGCAACGTTCCTCATTGCTATTAATTTAGTAAATATTGGTGTAGTTATTTTGTCGTCGTCGCTTATTAATAATACTGAACTTATAGTGTTCGAGTCCGAGTCGGTAAAGTTCGTATTTCAAGTAGTAATAGTTACGTTTTTAATATTGATAATAGGCGAAGTTGTACCTAAAATATATGCTTCGCTTAACGCACTATCATTAGTAAAACTAATGAGCGTACCGCTTAATGTTGCCACTAAAGTATTTAAGCCATTATCGGCAGTATTAGTAGGCTCTACAGCGTATATAGAAAAACGTTTTGCCAACAAACAAACTACAGTTTCCGTTGCCGATTTATCGCACGCATTAGAACTTACGCACGACAACTCTGTACAAGAAAAATCGTTGCTAAAAGGTATTGTAAAATTTGGCAGTACCGAAGCTAGGCAAGTAATGACACCTCGTATTAATTTGGTAGCGTTTGATAACAAATTATCGTTTGAAGAATTAGTAAAAAACATAGAGGAACAGGGCTTTTCGCGCGTTCCTATTTACGAAGACAGTATTGAAAACATAGTAGGTATTTTGCACATAAAAGACCTATTAAAACACCTTAATAATCCAGCCGATTTGGACTGGAACACCTTGTTGCGCCCCGCTTATTTTATACCCGAAAATAAAAAAATAGACGATTTATTAAAGGAATTTCAAACCCGAAAAATACACATAGCCCTAGTGGTTGATGAATACGGAGGCACATCAGGACTCATTACTTTTGATGACGTGATAGAGGAAATAGTAGGCGAAATAAATGATGAGTTTGACGAGGACGATATTTTTTATTCGAAATTGGACGACAACAATTATTTATTTGAAGCCAAAACATCTATTAACGATGTGTGCAAAGTATTGCAAATAGACAGTTCGCAGTTTGACCGTGTAAAAGCTGATGCCGATACCTTAGGCGGTTTTATATTGGAAATGGAAGGGCGTATTCCATTAAAAAACGAATACATTAATTTTGAAAACTACACCTTTACTATAGAATCGGCAGATAGACGAAAAATAAAACGAGTAAAAATAGAAATACACCCAGTAAATGAAGTTAATAGCAACTAAACCTACACTCATTTTTACATTGTTTTGCATAGCATTAGCAAGTTGCAACACCAACTCTGAAGACCTTGCTATACCTAAGCCCAAGGGATATTTGCGCATACAACTTCCTACCAAAACCTATACACACAACACCACAAGTTGCGGCTACTCGTTTGATGTGCCTACTTATGCCACCGTAGAAAATAATACGCAAAGCAAAACCAACGAATGCTGGAAAAATGTAGAGTTTAAAACATTTAATGCCACGGTACATTTAAGCTATTTTAAGCTAGCAAATAATTTGGGCCAATACATTGAAGACGCTCGTAGCCTTGCTTACCGCCACACTGTAAAAGCAGAATACATAAACGAAACATTTTTTAAAAACGATACCAACAAAACATACGCTGTAGTGTATGATATTGGCGGTAATGCAGCAAGCAACTGCCAGTTTTTTATAACCGATAGTACACGCCATTTTGTGCGTGGTGCGTTGTATTACAACGTAGCGCCCAACTCCGATTCCCTACAACCCGTTAACGATTTTATAAAACAAGATATTCAACGTTTGATAGAAACGTTTGAGTGGAGGTAGAGGTGTAAAAAAATATAGCCCACGGTTTAAACCGTGGGCTATGAATAGCAGGGCGTGCTAACCGTTTCAACGGTTTGTAAATATGAGTATGTTTATTAAAACAACAAAAAATGGAACTAAGCCAAAAACTAAAAACATTTATTGCAGCACAAAAATGGATTTTTGCTAAAACCTATGCTGCCACATGGCCTCACGAATATATTGTGCAAGAAAAAGTGGACAACGAATTGTATTTAGAATTAGCTACGCACATTGATACATTTGGCTATGAGAGTTATTTTTACAAAACGAAACAAATTTATTTTGACTACGATGGATTTACTTACTGGCACATGGAAAACATAATTAATCGTTGTGTTGAGCGAGATACTTTTCATAGGAGAGAAATTGATGGGAGATTGCCAGAAGACAAACAACACAGCCATTAATGAATAGCTGGGAAATTTTTGACGATTGGGGTTTAGAAAAAAAGAGTGTAAATAATTCCAACGTACTAAATTGGAGCGACTTTGATGTGTTGAATAAATCGTTCAACACCATTATTGAAGCGCAATACAAAGAGTTGATACCACTCATTGAACAGTGGGATAGCCTAACTATAGATTTAGGTAAAGATGCTACACATAAAAACTGGAGCAATTTTCGTCCTTTAAATTTATCAAGAGAAGAAGATTGGAGTAATTGGTTAGCTTTTCTTATTGAACATAGCGAGAGCGGAATGTTTTCCTATTATTTACTCAACGAAAAAGAAGGGAAAAACCCCAAAAAAGTACATAGAGAATTATCATGTGGAAACTATAGAGCAGATATTGTAATAAATTGGGAGGGCAATAATTATACACACATTGAAGTAAAGATTGGCGATGAAAATTTATTAAAAACATTTAACACATGTTTAACGTTAGAAGATAAATTCTCAAACACAAACTGGAAACACTACATTCTATTACTTTCTAATCAGGTAAATTCGTGGAATCAAGTAAGCTTTTTTCAATCTAAACACATAAGTCTTATAACGTGGGAAGATGTATCAATAGCGCTACGAAAATCTATATTAGGCGAAGAAAGTATAACGTGGAAAGTTTGGGCGTATTCGTTTATTGGCGTTATTGAACAAAAACTAATTGGTTTTAATGGACACTTGTTAAATGATAAACCAAAAGAAAATTTAGAAGTAAAATTGAACATATTAAAACAAGGTTTAAAACATGAATAATGAACATATCAATTTTGTAAAAGAAGGGATTTTAAAATATAAAAGTGCAACCAATACTTATTTTTCGTTTAGGAAATATGTAAAAGAGGAGTTGCAAGAAATTTTAAAGGAAAAACAAAATTGGAGTGGTTTTACACCCAACCTCAAATCAATAAAAAGCACAACGTATGGAGATAGTTATCCATTAATTAATGCAAGAGTTGAATGCGAGTATAACGGACAAAAACTGACATTAACCATTGCCATCAATTGGTATCAGGCTGATGCAGACATTCCGTTTTATTGTGTATGGTTTGAAAGTGATAGTTTATTAGGCGAAACTTTGAATGAAAACTATTCGCTTGTTCAAAATCAATTACGGTTTTATCCTAACTTTGAACAGCTGAATATGAAACAAGATTTTAATTTATTGATAGACGAATATTTAAGTCTTTTTTCAAAACAGAACCACTAATCCAACATAACTTAGTTTATAAGAGCCTCGTGCTATTTTCAATAACTACAAGTAAAAAATCTACCCTACATTTAACCAAAAAAATAGCGCTACTAAAATTTTAGTAGCGCTTTTTTTTGTAATGTTATGTATTAGTTAAAACGGCATATCGTCATCAACTACTGCTGTAGAGTTTTGCATTGTTTGGCTAAATGTATCTTGTATTGGAGCCGAACCGCCTTGCGCTTGGTACGCTGGTGCGCCTTGCTGTGCAGGTGCTGCTGTTCCGTTATCTAATACTACTCTCCATGCTTGCAACGAGTTAAAATAACTTTTTACACCTTGTGCATTAGTCCATGCTCTACCACGTAAGTTAAACGATACATCAACCATACTACCTACTGGCATGTTATCTACTATAGATACTTTGTCTTGTATTAATTCAAACTTAATGTACTCTGGGTACATTGCATTTTCGGCAAATTCTAACACAAAATCACGTTTTTTAAACGTTTCTTTTACTTGTGTAATTTCCGACACTTCGATGATTTTTCCTTTTACGTTCATTTTTATTTATTTTTAGTTGTTTATATTTTTTCGGTTTCAAAATTTAAGGCGTAGTGCCTTAGTACAAAAGTACGTGAAGTTGTTTATTAAACAATAACTCCAACTCTAATTTATTACTGCGATGCAATAATACTAAATTACTATTTATTTTTTGCGCATAATAATTAACAATTTCTGTTATTGTTTTGTCGCCATATTCGTTTTTTATTACTTCGCTAAAACAGGCTCTCCCCTCGTCGTTAAACGCTCGTATGTAAGGGCGTAGGTGTATAGCGGTTTGCATTACCTCTAAGTCGCTATTGCCTTTGGCTACACTACTTACCACTATTTTTAGCTCTTTTTTTAATATTGTTTCAAATGCAACACCCTCATTGGTGTAGGTAGAATTAGCATCAAACAACAAGCCATTGGTAATAGCTACTCCGTTAGTATTTAGTACAAATGCAAATGGGGTAGTAGTGTTGTGCACCCAATTAAGTTGAGCTGTAGTGGCATATACTACATTGTATTCGGTAGTGTTAAATACGCTCAACACCTCGTTAATGTTGGGTAATATAGTTTGTAGCGCTGTTAATAATTGGGGCGTTATACTAAAATCAATACCGTACAAATTATAACTATTGCATGGCACAAAGTATTGCGCATTGGCTATACATGTAGCTATGGCTTTAAAATCGTGTTCGTTACCCGCAATAATACACCCTTGTGTGTTCATATTAATTAGTATTTTTTTATTGTGCATAAATGGTAACGCTTACTTTTACGCTAAAGTAAAATATTAAAACAACAATTCAAACAATAATTCAAATTAAACAGTTTAACTAAAACACATTGTATTAAAATGAACAAAATAGGCGACTCCGAACTTATACTTAACCCCGATGGTAGCGTATATCACTTACACCTAAAACCCGAAAACGTAGCCGAAAACGTAATAGTAGTGGGCGACCAAGGGCGTGTAGAAATGATATCAAAATACTTTGATAAAATAGAATTTAAAGCCCAAAGTCGTGAGTTTGTTACCCACACAGGCACATTTAACGGTAAGCGTGTAACGGCACTATCTACAGGTATTGGTACTGATAATATTGATATTGTGATGAATGAATTGGACGCTGCTGTAAATATAGACTTAGTAAATCGTGTACCCAAAACTACACATACCGCACTAAACGTAGTGCGTATAGGTACTTCGGGCGCATTGCAAGGCGATATTCCTGTAGATTCGTTTGTGCTATCTACCCACGGTTTGGGTATGGATGGTTTGCTTAATTTTTATGATGTAGATAGTATTAATGATGCCGCTTTGGAACAAGCATTTATAGCGCATACTAACTGGAACAAACGTTTTAATCATCCTTATTTTGTAGAGGGTTCGCAAGAGTTAATAAATAAACTTGCACCAGGTAAGCACTTGGGCATAACTGCTACAGCCTGCGGTTTTTATGGCCCACAGGGCAGAGTGTTACGTTTGCCATTGCAAATGAACGACCTTAACGAAAAGCTAACTTCGTTTAATTATAACGGACACCGCATTACTAATTTTGAAATGGAAACCTCCGCATTATTTGGTTTGGGTAAATTACTTGGGCACAATACCGCCACAGTATGCACCATTGTTGCCAACCGTATTCGTAAGGAATTTAGCAAAGATTACAAAACAAGTGTTGATGCTTTAATACAAAACGTACTACAAACGCTAACCGCATAAGTACTATTTAATATTATTTTATACCAATGAATACAAACGAATTAGCAGCACTTATAAATTTATTGGACGACCCCGACGACACTATTTTCACGCACGTTGAAGAAAAAATAGTAACACTTGGAGCGCCCGCCATTCCTGTGCTTGAAAGCGCTTGGGAAACCAATATGAATAGTGTGTTGCAAAGTAGAATTGAAAATATTATACATAAAATTCAGTTTGAAAGCGTTGAAAAAAACTTAACACAATGGATAGATAACGGCGCACAAAGTTTGCTAGACGGCTTACTTATTATTGCCAAATATCAATACCCCGATATAGATGAAGAAACAATACACGAGCAAATAAACTCCATAAAAAGAGATGTGTGGGTGGAGTTACGCGATGACCTTACAGCCCTTGAAAAAGTAAAAATATTGAACCATATATTTTTTAATATTCATGGCTTTGCAGGTAACACCTCTAACTTTCATTCGCCCAATAATTCGTTTGTAAATGCGGTGTTGGAATCGCACAAAGGTAACCCGCTTATGATGTGCGCTATATACAGTATTGTGGCGCAAAGCCTTAATATACCGCTTATGGGCATAAACTTACCCGAGTTGTTTATATTGGGTTATGTAGATGAACACGCTACAGGTACAAGTAGCGTATTTGAACACGGTAGCAACATATTATTTTATGTAAATGTATTTGCCAAAGGAACAGTGTTTGGACATAAAGAAATTGATAAATTTTTGTTGCAAATAAAACTACAGCCCAATGCCACACACTACGAGCCTTGCCACAATGTAGATATTATAAAACGTGTGTTGCGTAACTTAATATTTGCATTTGAAAAAAACAGCGACCTTAAACGTGTAAACGAAATAAAATATATACTGGCACGCATTGCGGAGTAAACTAATAATAGATGTTAGATAACAGATATAAGATGTGATTCTTATGTTGTTTGATTTATAAAACAAATAATGATATACGAATTTAACGGTTACAAACCTGTAATACACCCCTCATCGTTTATACACCCGCAAGCCACAGTTACTGGCAATGTTATTATTGGTAAAAATGTATATGTAGGCCCAGGTGCTGCTATACGTGGCGATTGGGGGCAAATAATTATTAAAGATGGTTGCAATGTACAAGAAAATTGTACTATACACATGTTTCCAGGTACAACAGTAACCCTGCACGAGGGTGCACACATTGGGCATGGCGCTATTATACATGGCGCTACAGTAGGTAAAAATGCGCTTGTGGGTATGAATGCCGTGCTTATGGACGATGTGTTAATAGGTGATGAATGTATAGTGGGTGCGTTATCATTTGTGCCTGCACGCACCGAGTTTGTTGCTCGCCAAGTAATTGTGGGTAATCCTGCTAAGGCAGTAAAAGAAGTAAGCGATGCTATGATAGCGTGGAAAACAAAAGGTACTGCGCTATACCAACAACTACCCGCCGATTGCTACGCTACACTAAAGCCTTGCGAACCCCTTACAGAAATAGAACCCAACCGCCCCACACAACAAGCGGTATATAGCACTTGGAAATAGGTTTACTACAATCTATACCCTATGTGTACGCCAAGCTGATATTCTACACCTGTGGTGTTGTAGTTATAAGCAACAGCATTATATGCGCCAAGCCCAGCATCAACAGTTATGTTTAAATACGGAGTAGCCTGTACTGATAATCCATTGCTTAGTAATGCTGCTATGTATGGGTTGTTGTCAAAATCGCTATTGGCGGTACGCATGCCGTACTGTTGGTTTTCTTTGTAACCAACCCTAAAACATGGCGCTATAAAATAACGCACTGCACCTTGCCGTGTAGGAAAACATTTAAAATCAATACCAATGTTAAAATTAGCGTAGCTATAATTAATAGTAACAGGAATTTTTACACTTAAATTTCCTTTGGTATTAAAGTGTTCGTAGCTCAATTGTAAGCTATTAAAAAACGGACTTAATACATTAAACGAAAGCATATCTTGTCCGTATTTTATTTTAAGAGTGTCTTTAGTTGCTTTGTTTGCGGTAGGCGTAGCGGTTTTTATTAATTCGCTCTCGCCATTTTTATACAATATAAGTAAGGCGTCTGTTTTGTTAATGGTATAAAGTGGACTATCGGTTACTGCCCATTTTTTGTACTTAATTTCTAGGGGAGTTACTTCTATTAGTTGCACTTCAATGTATGTTCCGTCGGGTTTAAATAACTTATCTTGTGCGTAGCTGTTAGCACACACGCATAGCAATAGGGCGGCTGTAAATAATTTGGTTTTCATAAGCATAGCGTTTTTTTAATTGAAATACTTTATTACTAACTTACAATTTGCCCTTTTATTGTGTTACTTTGTACCTATTGGGTAGTAATAGGCTATTCGTTATTTTAATAATCA
This sequence comes from Bacteroidia bacterium, assembly GCA_040080595.1. GTDB lineage: Bacteria > Bacteroidota > Bacteroidia > UBA4408 > UBA4408 > JACMRI01. The sequence goes on from JBEBIC010000002.1 coordinate 32,134, forward strand.
TATTTAAACATTACCTTACCCAATGAGAATAGATACAGTACTTGTAACGCTTGGTTTAATAGAGTCGCGCACTAAAGCACAATTAGCTTTAACCAAAAAATTAGTAACTTACAATGGTGTTATTATTACCAAAGCATCGTTTGATGTTGAAGATGAGTCTTTACTAAAATTATCAGCCCCTCCCTTGCGCTACGTTAGCCGTGGTGGCGATAAATTAAAGTTAGCGATAGATACTTTCGGGTTAAATTTTGAAAACAAAACTGTGCTTGATGTAGGCGCAAGTACAGGTGGTTTTACCGATTGCGCACTACAACACGGCGCTAAACATGTAACCTGTGTTGATGTGGGCTGTAATCAATTACACGATACCATTAAAAGCAATAAAAAAGTTACGTGGCACGAAAACCAAGATATACGCACGTTCGAAACCAAAACAAAATTTGACTATGTAGTAGTAGATGTTTCATTCATAAACATAGAATCAATAGTAGAAGCCTTATCAAGTTTTGTACACGAAAAAACAGAACTAATTATATTAGTAAAACCACAGTTTGAACAAGCCTCTCGTATTAAGTTTGGCAACGGTATTATTAAAGACGAAAAGATACAACGCTTTAGTTTGGATAACGTAAAAAAAATATTGTTTAAAAACAACTTACGCAGCCTTGTAAGTGTGAGCACCGAAGGGCTTAGCGAAGATAAAGAGCGCAACGTAGAGTTTGTATTGCGTGTAGAACGTATAATGTAATACGTTAGCTATAACTTTATAAAGATGTATAAACTGATAGTATTAAGTATCTTGACATAGAAGAGTAGCTGACTATACACCACAGACTTTCAGTTTGCTTAAACCAAATCTATGGAAAAAATGCACATAGATTTGGTTTATTTTAAAAGTGTAAAAAAACCATTTTCAGTTTTTGTTTCGCCGCTTAATGTGGTGTAATTAGCTTGCCAATAATACGTTCCTTCAGTGGCATCAGTGGCATTTATTTTTCCATTCCAACCTGCATTTATTTCATAGCTAAGGGCAATTCTCTTTCCCCATTTATTGTATATGCTAAGTGTTTGATTGTTAGGCTGTACATTAACAAATTGTGTAGGTTTAAATACATCGTTTTTATCATCGCCATTAGGCGTAAATACATTAGGCATTGTAAGTATTGCTTCGGCTGGAGTGTTAGGCGTAGTAGGCTTTACAATAACTATCTCCGTTGCTTTGGTAGTATATAATGTGTTTATTTCGGAGGCATTTAATGCAATGTTATACAAGCGCAAATCGTCTATTTTTCCATGAAACGGAAATGCTTTATCAAACCTATTACCAATAGTAGCACTTAGTGCCGCAGACCCATAATAAGCCACATCGCCCGCTTGCAAAGTTATAGAATCTACAAGTGTATTATTTACATAACTTTTAATAACACTAGGCGTGCGAGTTACTACCAAATGGTACCATTGGTTTAACTGTGCAGTATCGTATTGATAAATAAAACCAAGCGGATGATTAGTGTTATAACCACCACCTCCCCAACCATTAATAATAGGAGTTGTAAACGTAGCGTTGTTGTTATAATTTATAAACTGGTCGCCAGAGGTACTCCCTATAGATAAAGCAAAATAAGCTCTATCAGCTTGCGCAATTGGGTACGATGCCAAGCTTGCCCACAACGAGTAGGTGTATTGATTGGTATTAAGCCCTGTTGGCGGTATTGTTATGTAACTATTGGTAGAACCATCAAAACTATACGCAGCATTTGCAGTTCCAAACCTATCTGTGGTTAGTGTTGCACCTACTACAGTACCGTTTAAACCGTTAGCGCTTACATCGTTCGCATTGCCCGTAAACGGATAATCTCTGACAATACCATTGCTTGCAACTTGCCCTATGGTACTACTTGCACAACAAATACTTATAACTAAGGGGAGTAGGTTTTTCATTGGGGTTATAATTTAATACCGCTTAACTAACTTAGCTAAGCGGTATTAAATATAAGGTTATTATCTGCAATAATTGGCAAATTGCGGTTAATGATTAAACATTTCTTTCATTCGTTCAAAAAAGCCTTTTTCTTTGCCTGTAGGTTGAGGTTTAAAATTTTCGCTGGTGCGTAATTTTTCCATCATGGCTTTTTCTTCTTTATTTAATTCTTGAGGAGTCCAAATGTTTATGTTTACCAATAAATCGCCTTTGTTGTACGATTGTACTTCAGGCAAACCTTTGCCACGTAGGCGTAATATTTTACCCGATTGTACGCCTGCGTCTAATTTTACGCTAGCCTTACCATCAACAGTGGGTACTTCTATGTTGCTACCCAATACAGCATCAGCAAAACTAATGTAGTGCTCGTATATTAAGTTGTTACCATCACGTTTAAGTACTGGGTGCGCTTCCTCTTCTATCAACACTATTAAATCGCCGTTAATGCCCCCGCGAGCCGCCGCATTACCTTTGCCGCTTACGTTCAGTTGCATACCGTCGGCAACGCCTGCAGGTACTTGTATGCTTATTTGTTCTTCGCCACGCACTATACCTTCGCCAGCGCACGATTTACATTTGTCAGTTATCATTTTTCCATCGCCACCGCAACTAGGGCAGGTTTGGGTGGTTTGCATTTGCCCAAGCATAGTGTTTACTAAGCGAGTAACTTGTCCGTGTCCTTTACAGGTGCTGCATGTACTAAAGCCTTTGCCGTTAGCCGCTCCCATGCCTGAGCAGGGAGTACAGCTTACAAACTTATTTACTTTAATTTTCTTTTCAATACCAGTGGCTATTTCGTTTAAATTCAGTTTTAACTTTATACGTAAGTTAGTCCCTTTGTTTACACGTTGGCGTTGTTGTCCACCACCAAAACCACCACGTCCGCCACCGCCAAACACATCGCTAAATTGGCTAAAAATATCGTCCATATCCATGCCGCCATGCCCGCCTCGGTGTCCACCTCCTGCACCAGCATGTCCGTATTGGTTGTAGCGTTGGCGTTTTTCGGCATTGCTTAGTGTTTCGTAAGCTTCGGCAGCTTCTTTAAATTTTTCTTCGGCAGCTTTATCTCCCTCATTTTTATCGGGGTGATATTTTATGGCAAGTTTACGGTATGCTTTTTTTATTTCTGCATCGTTGGCAGTGCGGGATACTCCTAATATTTCGTAAAAATCTCTTTTAGACATAGTTCGTTTTAAATTATATTTTTTAGCATTTAATCAATAGTTGTACCCAACTTTATTTTAAGTACAATTTGTCATATTTGGTTAATACAGTTGTTTAAATGACATATTTGTGCGCTTGTTTTAAACCAAAAACTCCATAATGTTGCCATTATGGAGTTTTTTTTAATTGGTGTAAATTAGTACTTATTTAGTGCAAGTAATGCGTGTGTATTGGTGTTTTTCGTAGTTGGCTTTATTTTCAATAAAGTCTTTATTGTATTCTGGTCCACCTACTATGTTTTCTATTTTACCAAACTTAATTTGGCTTTGTTTAACTCCTTTTGCACCCAATGCTTTAATAACTGCTAATCTTGCTTCTTTAGCACGTTTCAACGAAAGTAAATCGTTGGTTTTAAATGTTTTGGTAGGCAC
>JBEBIC010000398.1:0-1830 GCA_040080595.1 Bacteroidia bacterium
CGCTTCGCAGTTTACCAACGATGGGCAAATAGAAATTAAAAACGCACCACTTAATACAGGTGGAAACTCCACATTTGGCGATTTTGAAATAATAGATGCTGCAAGTGCTTCGCAAGGAAGTGGTAAATATATTGTTGAACAAGATTGGAACAACAATGGTGTATTTACAGCTAACACTAGTGAAGTTATAATGCCTACGGGAACTCAAAAAATAAAAGGTTCGGCTATTACTACATTTCATAACCTTTCGTTTACAAGTGCTACAGGTACTAACCAACAAGAGCAACACGCTAAAATAGATGCAACAGGTATATTTGCATTAAATACTGCAGAACTTGCTACACAAGGTTATTATATGGAGGTGTTAAATCCATCAACTACCGCAATAGCATTTACTGCTGGTACAGGTTTTGTAAGTAGTACAGGCAAGGGTAAATTATTTAGAACTACTAATAATAGCGCAACACCTTATATATTTCCTGTAGGTGTTGCGGGTACTTACCGCCCTATTGAAATGCTACCAAGTGCAGCTACACCAAGCGAGTACGGAGTAGCGTTTGTAAACAACGATGCTACATTAGACGGTTGCGCATTAGCAAACAACGACTCGGCTAACTGTAAGTTAAACGATAAGTTTTACCACCGTATAAACAAAATAGGTGCATCGGTTGATGCTACTGTTACCGTAAACTATCTAACTGCACCAGACGGTGCCTGGACAGGTATTAGCCACTGGGGTTTTCCACAAGCGTCTAAATGGAATAGCAAAGGATTTACAGATAATCAAGGTTCAAAACCTCCTTTCGAAACTGTATTTCGTAACAATTACATAAGTTTTCAAGATTCATCAGACCACGGCAAAGACCCATTTGTGTTAGGAGTTCAAAAACCAGCTATGCCAGCATTAACAGCTCCAGCTGCTAAATGTGGTAGCGAAGTGTTCTTAACATTTATTGCTGATGGTGTAAACACTACATCGGATTATAATTGGGTATTGCCTGCGGGAGTTACCATTGTTGGTAATCCGTTAAACGATACTATTGTAACCAACTGGACTGGCGTAAACGCAGGTACAGTATATGTAAAAGAAGCGTTTGGTACTTGTGTGTCCGACTCAGCAACTTCATTAATTAACTCGTTTGCTGCTCCTGTTGCTAAAATAGATACTATGAATATAGGTACTATTAACGATGTATATACATTCTTGGATAGTTCAAATGTTGCGTCGCCCGAAAAAATTGACGGTTGGAAATGGACATTTACTGATGCTGAAGCTACATCTACATTACAAAATCCAAGTCACTTATTTACAAAACCAGGCGAATTTCCTATTACTTTAATAGTAAAAACAGCTAATGGTTGTACTGATACTGCAATGACTAAAATTATAATTAGAGAAGGTATTAAGTACAGTAACGTATTTTCTCCAAATGGCGATGGTAGTAACGACTTCTTTGTGTTTCCTAACATTGGTTTAGATGATGATTTTACACTATCAATATTTGATCGTTGGGGATTATTAATATTTGAAACTAATGGTAAAAATGTAGGTTGGGACGGACGTACACTTGCAGGTAAACTAGTAACCGAAGGTACTTATTACTATGTATTGCAAGCAAAATCAGTAAACAAACCTTACGACAGTAAAGGTACCATTACAGTAATGAAATAAGTAAATGTAATAATTTGCAAAAAAGGGTTAAACTAAATAGTTTAACCCTTTTTTTAGTTTTTGGGTGTAATAGACATTTCTGGTGTTTTTTTAGATACGTTTAGTTCAAGTGGACATTTCTGGTGGTGTTTATTTTATATGAGTGCTTAATAAATTCA
>JBEBIC010000399.1:0-1830 GCA_040080595.1 Bacteroidia bacterium
ACTTACTTTAGCTACTACTTCGCCTGCTACTATGTATAGGTTATTATCATAATCGTACTTAGTACGAAACTCCGATGTTGGTTTTAAGTAACGTAAGTTATGTATAATTTGCGCACGAGTAAATGTACCACCATCAGGAAAAAACATTAAATCGCCACTACCTAAGCCAAGCCCACTGCGGTGGGTAAGCAAGTCGCATACCGTAAAAGCATCAGTAACATAAGGGTCATAGAGTTTAAATTCGGGAATAAAATCACGCACTTTATCGTCCCATTTTAGTTTGCCTTCATCTACCAACATGGCTAATGCAGCACTTGTAAACGCCTTGCTATTACTAGCTATTCCAAACAATGTATTTTCATCAACAGGCAAATTATTGCTTAACGAACGTACACCATAACCTTTGGCGTGTATTAGTTTGCCGTCTTTTATTATACCTACGGCAATGCCTGGCACATCAAATGTTTTAAGAGTAGCATTTACCAACGAATCTATAGCTGTTGGTGTAAGTTGTGCTTGTACACATTGTGTTATACTCAATGCGAATAGTGAGGTGAAGAGTAGGTGTTTCATATTGGGTGTATAATTAAAGTTTAAACTTGTTTTTAAAACGACGCTATTTTCAAAAGTAAGCTATTTCTTAGTTAAGATTTCATTATCAATAAAAAGCAGTTTATTTTTACTAATGAGCAGTCCTTTTTTTATTAAACAATTAAAAAATGTAGAATACCTTTTTGCTCCTTTATAATTAAGATGGTGCAAATCTCCAAATTCGTTATTAGGCGCTGGATAATCCTTTAAATCTAAGAACTCAACATTGGGAAAGTTTTCAAGCAATGTTCTTTGAAATAGCTTTTCATTGTTCCTCATTTCATATTTTTGGTGCATAGGACTACGTATCAAAAATACTTTTATACCATTTTTAGTACAAAGATCAATTGTGTTTTTAAGGTACTTAATAGTATGCGGAGGAACTTTATATACATTAACATCTACTGCTGGTAAATTGTCAACTAACGAGTCTGTTTTATTTCTATTTAAGTACAAATAGCCTCCCATATTATTCCAAAAAATATAATTATTGGTGGCAATACAATTTAAATTATTCTTCAAAAGAAAACTCAACTCGTCAAAATAACCAATGGGATTGTAGCTTGCTATAAGCACGTTAGCATCAATATCTATAAATGCTCCGTACTTATCATATCGCGATATCATGGGTTCATTATCCCAAATACGATTATCTATTGTTACGCCTAACAAATTATTACTAAATTCTAAAAAAACAGTGTCTATATTTTTGTTCTGCTCAATTATTTTTTTGAGTTTAAAATACGAATAAAAATACGACTCGCCAGATGCAGCATAGTTACCAAAATTTGAAATCAATGAGTCGTTATAAGCGCATTCGGGGTGTGAGTCGCCTATTATTATTTTATTAATACTAGTTGATATTTTAAAATTGGCGTTATAATTTACAATGCTATTAGTAACAACAATGAGCATTGCTATAAATAAAATTACACATAGTAAAAATAATAGTGTTTTAGTAATAAAAGTCCGCATAATTAAAATTGAAAATAAATAAACGTTACCTCCTTACCTTGATTTAAAAATAGTAAGACTACTAGTAACAAATAAAACAACCAAGCACATACTTTGTGTACGTTTGTAAAAGCATGCTCAATAGCATATTTACTTTCTCTACCATACCACTCAATTATAATAAATAGTGCTATTAAAATAACGTTGTTATTGTTAATGTTTGGTTTTGCCAATAGCGTTTTTGAAAACATACAACTTATATAATGTACGGCTTCGGTTACGGTG
>JBEBIC010000400.1:0-1827 GCA_040080595.1 Bacteroidia bacterium
AATTATATCAGAAGCTTTTTTTGAGTTGCCCGCCCTAGTTAATTTTGTGTCAAAGCATCCGCATTCATCAAGAGTGCATATAATTTTAGTTAAAAATTTAATTCTTTCGTCTTTCATTCACTGTATTGTTTTAAATTATTTAAAATTGTCACTTACGGCTTCAAAACACTTTCGTAATTTATTTAAATATAAACAAGCCTATTTTAATATAAATATATGCGTTTTAAATGCCTACATATTCCTTCTATACTGTCCGCCCACCTCAAACAAGGCTTTGGTTATTTGTCCTAATGAGCAGTACTTGCTTACTTCCATAAGGCTTTCGAATATATTACCGTTACTTATGGCAAGTTGTTGTAAGTCTTTTAGTAAGGTAGGAGATTTATCGGCATTGCCTGCTTGTAGTTTGGCAAGCATAGTTATTTGGTATTGCTTTTCGTCCTCGGTGGCACGTATTACTTCGCTAGGTACTACGGTAGGGCTACCTGTACTGCTTAGGAAGGTGTTTACACCTATTATAGGGTATTCGCCTGTGTGCTTAAGCATTTCGTAGTGTAGGCTTTCCTCTTGCACTTTGCCACGTTGGTACATGGTTTCCATAGCACCAAGTACGCCGCCACGTTCGTTTATGCGGTCAAACTCGGCTAGTACCGCCTCTTCTACTAGGTCGGTTAGTTCTTCAATAATAAATGAGCCTTGCAATGGGTTTTCGTTTTTAGCCAAACCTAACTCACGGTTTATAATAAGTTGTATAGCCATGGCACGGCGCACACTGGCTTCGGTAGGGGTTGTTATGGCCTCGTCGTAAGCGTTGGTGTGCAAGCTGTTGCAGTTGTCGTATATGGCATACAGTGCTTGTAAGGTGGTGCGTATGTCGTTAAAATCTATCTCTTGTGCGTGTAGGCTTCGTCCGCTTGTTTGTATGTGGTACTTCAACATTTGTGAGCGTTCGTCAGCACCGTATTTATTTTTCATAGCCTTAGCCCATATACGGCGGCTAACACGTCCTATTACTGCATACTCAGGGTCTATACCGTTGCTAAAAAAGAACGAAAGATTGGGTGCAAATTTATTTATATCCATACCACGGCTTAGGTAATATTCTACAAACGTAAAGCCATTGCTTAGTGTAAGCGCAAGCTGTGTTATAGGATTAGCGCCTGCTTCGGCTATATGGTAGCCACTTATACTTACGGAGTAAAAGTTGCGTACTTTTTCGTTAATAAAATATTGTTGCACGTCGCCCATTACACGTAGGCTAAATTCGGTACTAAATATACAGGTGTTTTGTGCTTGGTCTTCTTTTAAAATATCAGCTTGCACTGTACCACGTACTGCGGCAAGTGTGTTGGCTTTTATAGTTGTATATACATCAAGCGGTAATACTTGGTCGCCCGTAACGCCCAGTAACATTAGCCCTAAGCCATTGTTGCCATCGGGCAAATCGCCTTGGTAAGTTGGTATAGCTTGGTTTTTGGCTTTGTATATAGCGGCTATTTTTTGTTTAACTTCTGTTTCTAAATTATTTTCTTTAATGTATAATTCGCATTCTTGGTCTATAGCGGCGTTCATAAAAAACGAACATAATATTGCCGCAGGGCCATTAATAGTCATAGATACAGAGGTACTAGGTGCAGCCAAGCGGAAACCACTGTATAGTTTTTTGGCATCGTCCAAGCAACAAATACTTACACCACTGTTGCCTATTTTACCATATATATCGGGGCGTACTTCGGGGTCGGCACCGTACAGGGTAACGCTGTCGAACGCTGTACTGAGGCGAGCTGCGGGCAATCCTTTACTTACATAATGAAAACGCTTGTTGGT
>JBEBIC010000401.1:0-1826 GCA_040080595.1 Bacteroidia bacterium
CTACTAATAGTTAAAGTTAAATAAACCACAATGCCTTAATTTTTTATATTTGCACAACTATTTTTTTCAAAAACATATTTAATGGAAAATCAAACCAATATTAATAATAGCAAACTTACGTTTGAACAATTTAAGATAGAAGTACTTAACGACTATCGTATAGCGGTAGAAAGCCGTGAAGCATCGCTACTAGGGCGCAAGGAAGTGCTTACAGGTAAGGCTAAGTTTGGGATATTTGGCGATGGTAAAGAAGTGCCACAGTTGGCTATGGCTAAGCAATTTAAAAACGGAGATTTTAGAAGTGGTTATTACCGCGACCAAACATTTATGTTTGCTACCAATAATTTAACTATACAACAATGGTTTGCAGGTTTGTTTGGACATACCGACCAAGACCAAGAGCCTATGAGCGCAGGCCGACAAATGGGCGGGCACTTTGCTACACAAAGCATTGAAGCCGATGGTACGTGGAGAAATTTAATGGCGCAGAAAAACACATCGTCGGACATATCGCCTACGGCAGGACAAATGCCACGCTTGCTAGGTTTGGCACAGGCTTCAAAATATTATAGAAACCAAGAAGGTTTAACCGAAACGCACGCTAAATTTACCAACGGTGGTAACGAAGTCGCGTTTGGAACTATTGGCGACGCAAGTACAAGCGAAGGTTTATTTTGGGAAACGATGAATGCCGCATCAGTACTGCAAGTACCCATGGTAATGAGCGTGTGGGACGATGGACACGGAATATCAGTACCCAAAAAATATCAAACTACTAAAGAAAGTATATCGGAAGCATTGGCTGGTTTTCAGCGTAACGATAGCCATATTAATGGTATAGAAATATTTAAAACCAAAGCATGGGATTATCCGCACTTGTGCGAAACCTACGCTAAAGCCGTTGATATTGCTCGTACACAGCACGTACCTGTATTAGTACACGTAGAGGAAGTTACGCAACCACAAGGGCATAGCACATCAGGCAGTCACGAGCGTTACAAAGATGCTGAACGTTTGCAATGGGAGTTGGATTTTGATTGTGTGAAAAAAATGCGTGAGTGGTTGTTAAGTACCGCCATTGCTACTGAAGAAGAAATTACAGTTATTGAAAATACAGCTAAAGAACATATTAAAGAAAGTAAAAAAGCAGCATGGACAGCATTTTTACAACCTATAGTAGAGGAACGTACCGAAGCACTTGCATTGCTTGCTACCATTGCCTCACAAAGTGAAAACAAAACAGAAATAGAACAACTAATTACTGAACTTAGCGCTATAAAAGAACCTATACGCAAAGATACGCTAACAGCTATACGTAGCGTATTGCGCAGTACTCGTAACGAAAAATTAGAAGGTAAAGAAGCGTTAATAACTTGGTTAAGCACTAATAACACGGCTAACTACGACCGTTATAATTCTAAACTACACAGCGACTTGCCTACTGCGCCACAACATATAGCCGAAGTAGCACCCGAATATACTGATGATAGTAAACTGGTAGATGCACGAGAAATACTACGTGATAACTTTGATCAACTATTAACTAAACATAAAGACGTATTAATATTCGGCGAAGATGTAGGTGGTATTGGTGATGTAAACCAAGGTTGCGAAGGCTTACAGGCTAAGCACGGATTGTTGCGTGTAACCGATACTGGCATACGTGAGGCTACCATAATAGGACAAGGTATAGGTATGGCACTGCGTGGATTACGCCCTATTGCTGAAATACAGTACTTAGATTATTTATTATATGCCGTACAAATATTAAGCGACGATTTGGCAACATTGAGTTATCGCACCAAAGGCAAACAAAAAGCGCCACT
>JBEBIC010000120.1:0-8461 GCA_040080595.1 Bacteroidia bacterium
ATTATGTATTATGTAAGGCTTGATTGGGTGATTACTTTGCTTGATGTTTATCCTTATATTATTTATGTTGTAAGGCTTGATTGTAGTTGAAGTGTTATTTTTTAATTGTAACTATGAGAACGCTATCGCTAAGTTTGGGTGATAAATTTTCTTAATTGTTGTATTATGTATCTTTTAAAACTTGATTGCTTACTTAGCTTTTTGTAATAGTTAGTTTTCATTTTGATACGCTTTGACAAGTTTTACAATATACATAGTACAATATCATCCCTGTCAAGCCTTACAAAATACAAGGTACAACTAAAAAATTAGCCAGAAGCCGCCTCCTCCAAGCAATATTCAAACACCCCTCGCCAGTTTTTCCAAATACTATTTTCGCTAAGGGTTTCGTTGTGCCACAGACTTATAAATGTACCTTGTACGTGTTTTGTTTCCTGTATTAATTGTGCTATGCTTTGTTTGGCTTCGGCTATTGATAATTTTTGATACAAATGTAAAGTAGCTTCCATTACCTGAAAAGGGTGTATTCTCAGTTTTGTTTCCGATTCCAAATCCAAATCATAAAACAAAAACGGAGTGCAGGTACCTGCTCTAAAGCCAGGTTGTTGGGCAAATCCCATAGAGTAATCGTCTTTAAAATCTTCTTGCAACAACCTACGATACGTTTCGGGAAATTGTAATTTTAAAAAATGTTGTCGGCTTTTGGTTAAATAACGATGTGTAACTCCCTCCAACGATTTTTTTTCGCGTGCCAAATAACGTTCCTTCATATTGCTTCCGTACGAAGGATGCAGCCCAACCATAGATACATCGGCAATAGATTTTATAAGCGATTGAAAAGATTTATTTTTGATAGATAAATTAGTATCGTACTGACCATAATGCCCCACCAAAAAAAAGAAAATGACTTTAGTATTATGCTTTTTATGTTGTGCGTGTATGTACTCGTAGGTATTGTAAGGGTCGTTGCTAATGCCTGAAAATACCCTAAAACGCTCTGTAAGTTGTTTCACATCTAAGTGTACTACATCGCGCACTAACGATAGTGCACTACGTATTAAACCCTTGTGTAAGTAAGCATACGCATTATCAATATCAATGGTAGAAATGTATTGGTAACTACGTTTCTTAAATTTTAAGGTCGGGAAATTATCTACCAACACACCCTGTAACTGCATTATCCAACGATCTACCACGGCTAGTTGCAAAAAATTATTTTGAAAAGCCAACGTATTTTGTGGGTGAAATCTATCGTGATTATCTCGTATGGTAGGCAAATATTCTTCGTAACGGCTTATCATATAAAACACGCATGCAAACAAATCGTAGGGCAATGCAGCATTTACTGATGTCCCAAAAAACATAGGCGTACCAGCGTGTGTAGCCACTTTTATAGTTTGTTCGTTTATGCCTGTTTCTTTTAACAACCCGTGCGGAAACAACATAACTTCAGCATCAGCACCTGCCGTGCGAGAGTAATTAAGTTTGGCAAGTGCAGGCGTGTTGTTATACTCGTCTATACTGTTGGTGGTTTTATACTCCACACCCAAAAAATCATTAAAAATAAAATTTAAAGTGTAGCGCAATCGGTTAGTAATGTGCGGCGTATATATAAGTAGCATTGCGCAAGTGTAAGGGTGTATTTATTTGGCTAAAATAATCAATATTTTAAATAGTGCGTAATGTGTTTTGGGTAATTAAAATGAGTTGTAAAAACTATTGTTGTGTATAGCTATTAACCTTATTTTTGCAAAACAAAATACAACGTAACTACCATGTCTGCATTTCAACTTCAATCCAATTATACCCCTACTGGCGACCAACCCGAAGCTATTAAAAAATTAGTGGAAGGAGTTAATGCCAACACCGAAAGTCAAGTGTTACTAGGCGTTACAGGCTCGGGTAAAACATTTACCATAGCCAATGTTATACAACAAACCCAACGTCCTACACTTATATTAAGCCACAACAAAACGCTTGCATCGCAGTTATACAGCGAGTTTAAAGCGTTTTTTCCTAATAATAAAGTAGAGTATTTTGTATCGTATTATGATTACTATCAGCCTGAAGCATTTATACCTACTACCAATACGTATATAGAAAAAGATCTTGCCATAAACGACGAACTGGAGCAAATGCGCATAAGTACCACCAGTACACTTATGAGCGATAGGCGCGATGTTATTGTGGTTTCGAGCGTTTCCTGTATATATGGTATGGGTAACCCCGACGATTTTTACGCCAATGTTATAACCATAAAAGTAGGGCAAATAATTAGCCGTAATGCTTTTTTGCACAAGCTAGTACAAGCCTTATATAGCCGTACCGAAGCCGAATTTAAACGTGGTAATTTTCGTGTAAAAGGCGATACTGTTGATGTATATTTAGTAGCCGATGGACACGCATACCGCATTTATTTTTTTGGTGATGAAATAGAAGCCATAGAAATGTTTGACCCCAACACAGGACGTAAGTTAGAAGACATGGAAGGCGCAGTTATAAACCCTGCCAGCCTTTTTATGACTACCAAAGAAACTATGCAAGCTGCCATTATTCAAATACAAGATGACATGATGAAGCAGGTAGAATATTTTAACGAAAACGGTAAACCACTTGAGGCAAAACGCTTGGAAGACAGAGTAACTTACGACCTTGAAATGATGCGAGAATTAGGTTACTGTAGCGGTGTGGAAAATTATTCCCGCTACTTTGATGGTCGTAAAACTGGCGCACGTCCATTTTGTTTGTTAGATTATTTTCCCAAAGATTTTTTAATGGTAATAGACGAAAGTCACGTATCTGTTTCGCAAATTGGGGCTATGTATGGAGGCGACCGTTCTCGCAAAATTAATTTGGTGGATTATGGTTTTAGATTACCCTCAGCCTTAGATAATAGACCATTGAAGTTTGAGGAATTTAGAAGTATGCTCCAACAAACCATATACGTAAGTGCTACCCCTGCCGATTATGAATTAACACAAACTGGAGGCGAAATAGTAGAACAAATTATACGCCCCACAGGCTTGCTCGACCCTATTATAGAGGTGCGCCCATCAGCCAACCAAGTGGACGATTTGTTGCACGAAATAGAACTGCGTGCCAAGGCAGATGAACGTGTGCTTGTAACTACACTAACCAAGCGTATGGCGGAGGAATTATGCAAATATTTACTAAAAATGGACGTGCGTTGCCGCTACGTACACAGCGAGGTAGATACGCTTGAACGTGTACAAATATTGGCTGAATTACGCAAAGGTTTGTTTGATGTATTGATAGGAGTAAACCTCTTGCGTGAAGGTTTGGATTTACCCGAAGTATCGTTAGTAGCTATATTAGATGCTGATAAAGAAGGCTTTTTGCGTAACAACCGCTCACTTACCCAAACTGTAGGGCGTGCAGCACGTAACGTAAATGGTAGAGTTATATTTTATGCAGATAAAATGACTAAAAGTATGAACGCCTGCATTACCGAAACCGAGTACCGTCGTCAAAAACAAATACAGTACAATACGGATAATAATATGGTGCCAACTCCATTACACAAGCCATTGCCAGTACTTACACAAGTAGAAATAAGTAACCTAAACGACGAAACTACACTAAGCAGTTTACCCAAAACAGCCAAGGTAAAACCCTACTACGAAACTGCCGAAAATATGGTAAGTGCCGCCGAATCATCGTTTGAATACATGACTAAAGACCAACTTACCAAAAAAATAAATTTAACACGTCGTGCTATGGAAAAAGCTGCAAAAGAGCTTGATTTTATTGGTGCTGCACAACTCCGCGACCAACTAAAATCGTATCAAAACGATATGGAGGTAAATTATAAAATGTAATGCCAATTACTTAGTCCCAAGCAATTGTTTAGCTTGCGTAAAAATTAGCTTTTCCCACAAACTATACTCCAATGCTGACGGGTGTAATTCATCAGCGGCAATGAGTTCTTTTTTGTTTTTCATAGCTTGAGTAGTTGCAAATATATCTACTACAGTTAATCCTTTTTGTGCGGCTACCGTTTTTATTATGGTATTAAAACTAGCTATACCTTTGGTAATATTGCGTCCTGCGCCATACATTGCGCCTTGTGGTGTTGCGCTAAAATCGGGTATGGTTACTATAATTATATTTTTTTTGTTGGCTATTTTGTGTTGTAATTCATCAACAATAAAAGTGAAATTGCGTTTAAATGTAGTGCTATCCACACCTTGTACCCAATCGTTTACACCTATTAGTAGCGTGGCAAAATCTAGATTATTGGTTTTTAATAAGGGTAATTCTTTGTCTATAAGGTTTTGTGTAGTATAGCCATTACGAGCAGGATTAGCCACCAGTTTTACATTTATTCCTGCGCCAACCAAATGCTCCGTAAGCACTGTTGGCCATTGCTCTGCCACACGTGTAGTACCAGTGCATATTGTGTACGAATCGCCAAAGGCAATATAATTAATTGGAGGTTGTTTGGGTGTATTAAAGCACAAGGCGGTAGTGAGTAGTGTTGCTATTATTTTCATAGTATTACTTTTAAATTAAATATTCGTATTAAAATTAATAAAAATAATCTGTTTTGTGCAAATGATATTACGTCCTGTTTGTATAATGTAGTATTCATTTGTAATAGGCATAAATGGTTGGTTTCAAACGTAATTTGTACTATTTAATTCGTAATTGGTACTTATTAGCCTCCTATGGTTAATAAACTTAAATAAATTGCAAAAACTATCCGCAACAAACAATTAAAAATATTACTTTTGCAACAAATAAAAAAATAAACTCTAACCACAATTAATTAACTATTATGCAAAAAAGCGTAGGCAAAATTGTACAAGTTATTGGTCCTGTTATCGATATTCGTTTTGATAAAGAAGGTGCCGAACTACCTAAAATACTAGAAGCATTAGAAATTTCGCGCGACAACGGAACCAAAATAGTGTTGGAATGCCAACAACATATTGGAGAAAATACGGTACGTGCCATAGCAATGGACTCGTCGGAAGGCTTGTTTCGTGGTATGGAAGTTACCGCTAAAGGTTCGCCAATATCTATGCCAGTAGGCGAGCAAGTAAAAGGACGTTTGTTTAACGTAGTTGGAGAAGCTATTGACGGTATTGGTAAAATTGATTATGACTTTGGTTCAGCATCAATACACCGCGACCCGCCCAAATATGCCGATTTATCAACTGCTACCGAAATATTATTTACAGGTATTAAAGTTATAGATTTATTAGAGCCGTATGCTAAAGGTGGTAAAATTGGTTTGTTTGGTGGTGCAGGTGTGGGTAAAACCGTACTTATCATGGAACTTATCAATAATATTGCTAAAGGTTACGAAGGTTTATCAGTATTTGCTGGTGTAGGCGAGCGTACTCGTGAGGGTAACGACTTATTACGTGAGATGATTGAATCAGGCGTAATTAAATACGGCGAAGCATTTCAACACAGCATGGAACAAGGCGGTTGGGACTTATCTAAAGTAGACATGGCCGAATTAGCTAAATCTCAAGCTACATTGGTATTTGGACAAATGAACGAGCCTCCTGGAGCACGTGCACGTGTTGCATTATCAGGTTTAACTATGGCGGAATATTTCCGCGATGGCGATGAGCAAAGCGGTGGACGTGATATCTTATTTTTCGTAGATAATATTTTCCGTTTTACACAAGCAGGTTCTGAAGTATCAGCATTGTTAGGGCGTATGCCATCGGCAGTGGGTTATCAACCTACATTATCAACCGAAATGGGTTTAATGCAAGAGCGTATCTCATCAACTAAACGTGGTTCTATTACATCTGTACAAGCGGTTTATGTACCTGCTGATGATTTAACTGACCCTGCTCCAGCTACTACATTCTCTCACTTAGATGCTACTACGGTATTAAGTCGTAAAATTGCTGAGTTAGGTATATATCCTGCGGTAGATCCATTAGATTCTACTTCACGCATACTTGACCCTAAAGTAATTGGTGCTGAACACTACGGTTGTGCTCAACGTGTAAAAGAATTATTACAACGTTACAAAGAGTTGCAAGATATTATTGCAATTTTGGGTATGGACGAGTTAAGCGAAGAAGACAAAATGGTGGTATTACGTGCACGTCGTGTACAACGTTTCTTATCGCAACCATTTCACGTAGCTGAGCAATTTACAGGTTTAAAGGGTGTGTTAGTAAACATAGACGAAACCATAAAAGGCTTTAATATGATAATGGACGGTAAAGTAGATGAGTACCCTGAAGCAGCATTTAACTTAGTAGGTAATATTGAGGAAGCTATTGCTAAAGGTAAAAAAATGTTAGCCGAAGCTAATTAATACGCTATTTACACATGAAATTAGAAATAATAACACCCGACAAAAGTTTGTTTAGTGGCGATGTAAAACTGGTACAATTACCAGGAAGCAACGGTAGTTTTGAATTATTAAACAACCACGCCCCGCTAATAGCAACACTTAAAGCAGGTACAATAAAAATAGAAGAATTGCAAAGTGCTACACAACACACCTTTGTTATAAACGGTGGCGTTATTGAAGTAAACAACAATAAAGCAATAGTGCTAGCAGAGTAATAGTACTCTCAATAGTATTTTATTAAACAATACAACAGCCCAGTTATTTATTTAACTGGGCTGTTTTACTAAACAACAACTAATTAATTAAAACAAATCCTACAAAGTAATGTATTTGCTTAACCATAGTTTTTATTAGTTTTGTAGTTGTGCTTATCGCATTATAAATTAACTTATTTCACACCTAAATACTAACAAATTATAACAACAAACATGAACTTAGAAGAACAAATTAACGCCGACATTAAAACAGCAATGTTAGCCCGCGAGGCAAGTAAACTAGAGGCATTACGTGCCATAAAAGCCGCAGTATTAATGTTAAAAACTTCAGCAGAAGGCGCTACGCCCGATGCCGAATTAAAAACATTGTTAAAAATGGTAAAACAACGCAAAGAAACTGCACTTATATACACTGAGCAAAATCGTCAGGATATGGCCGATGTAGAATTAGCACAAGCAGCAATTATAGAACACTATTTACCAAAACAACTTACCGAAGACGAAATTAAAACCGAACTACAAGCACTTATAGCGCAAGTGGGTGCTACATCTCTTGCCGATTTGGGTAAAGTAATGGGCGTTGCTACTAAAGCATTTGCAGGACGTGCCGATGGTAAAATAGTATCAGGCTTAGTAAAAACATTATTAGCATAATATTTTTTAGTTTCGTTGGTAATTTCAATAAAAATTATCAACGAAACCTTTACCACTTATTTATAAACCAATATATTACAATACAACTATGAAAGTACTTACACATACATTGCTACTACTTAGTTTATTTATTACATTTAGTAGTACTGCGCAAAGCACCACTAAAGCATTTGATTTATACTCGCACAAACATTACAACGAAGCACTAATAGAATATCAAACTATTGATAAAAACAATACGCTCAACAACTCTCAAAATTACGACTTATACTACAACATAGCCAACTGCTATTACAAACTAAACGATTTGGGGCATGCTGTACTCTATTACGAAAAAGCACTAAAACTTAACCCCAATAACGCCGAAGCCAAGAGTAATTTACAATTTTGCAACAAGCGTTTAATAGATAAGGTAGATACCGTAGAGCCATTCATCATAAGCAAATGGGCAACTGCTATTAGTGCCATGTATAGCGTAAATACATGGGCTATAATTATACTTATAGGCATAAGCTTATTTTCAATATTATTATATCGTTTTCTCGTAGTGGAGCGCAATGCTTACAACTTAGCTGCTATGGGCGTATGTAGCCTCATAACCATACTTGCCATACTGTGTGCCAATGCTAATTATACTCGTTTGAATAATGCTACTAATGCAATAGTAACCACCTCTACCTTACATGTAAAAAGTGGACCTACTGAGCAAAGCACCGAACTATTTACCCTACACGAAGGGTGTAAAATAACCATAGTACAAACTGTAGATACTTGGGTAAACATACAAGTAAACAATGGTAATATAGGTTGGGTAAAAACTAGCGAAATAGCTGTTATTTAACCTGCTGTAAATATTGTTATCAAATAAAATCTAGGTTATTGAGCATTATCAAAGTGTGCAATATAAGCAAGCTAAACATACCACTTAGCGGTAGGTTCTCTTAGTTACAATATACAGTAAAACATTAACCAAACCAACATACTACACCCTGTTACCACCCAATCAAGCCTCGGTTACTGAGTATAGCCAAAGTGTACAATCTACAGCATACATACCCAAACCAACATACTACACCCCGCCTACCACTCAATCAAGCCTCGGTTACTGAGCGTAGCTGAAGTGTACAACATACATAAATACAATCAAACCAACATACTACACCCCGCCTACCACTCAATCAAGCCTCGGTTACTGAGCGTAGCTGAAGTGTACAACATACATAAATACAATCAAACCAACATA
>JBEBIC010000121.1:0-8452 GCA_040080595.1 Bacteroidia bacterium
TTTGTTTCTGCCGACATGTCATCAAAAACACTTGAAGGAATTAATTTTAGCAACTCATCTACATTCATAAAACAAAAATACAAACGTAACTCAAGTTATTTAAAGAGAAATCAAACCCTTGCTAACATTCAATTGTCAATGGTTTCGAACACTTGTGGCGGGACGCTTGCGGTAGCCTGTGCCACACTACTCCGTGACAGAAGGTATATTATTCATAATGTGTTGCTGCTATTAAAATGGTTGCCATCATTTTCCAAGTTGGCTTATCTAGGTCAACATCTTCTTTCTTATGCATATAGTAACCTTTTAATGATTTTGTAAAGCCATACATCGCATCAACATAATTCTCTAATTTATTATTTTCCCAACTCGAATCGTTATTTCGGAGATTATCTAGTAGAGCTTCTAAAAAAATATCAAAATCTTTTTTTGTTTTTATAGAATCAACCAAATCATGTATGTCCATATTTAAGTTATTTTTTTTTAATTTCAATTGAGACACCTTCATTTTCTGTTGTAAAATGTTTAAGGTCTTTCTGAGACAAGCTATTGTATCCTACTTTTTAATTAGTACTCCTAACTATTTTGATGCTGTTTGTAATTTATCAAACCACAATTTAAGCGCTGGTGCTGTAGCAAATGTTTGTTTTGCTATTGGCTTAGCTTTTATGTTTTTGATGCGAATAATAGTTTCGGGGTGCGTACTAAAATACGCTAATACTGCAGGAGTATTACTCGCTTCATTATCTAACATGGTTAGTAAGTCTATCATTCCCTTTGGGTTTATTTTGTTTTGCACCATCATTTCCAGTCCTTTTTCGTCGGCTTCGGTTTCTAATTCGCGGGAGTAGGTAAGTTGCTTAAACTCATTGGCCTGTTGCACTATACCAGCGCTTATACCGCTTACATCGCCAAACACAGCGGCTATAAACAAACTTGATGATAGTGTGCGACAAATACTTTTTAACGAATGTTGATTACTTACATGCGAAATTTCGTGCCCTAGTAAGGCTGCAAATTCCTCAGGGGTTTTCATTTGTTTTATAATGCCAGTATATACAAACAGTTGCCCGCCTGGTAAGGCAAAAGCATTAATCTCGTCCGATTCTATTACGGTAACATGTATATCATAATTGGTGTGCGTATTTAATTGTGCTACATATTTATTGGCATACACCGTAGCCGAATCGTTTATAGTAGCGGATTGTGTAATGGAAGCCGCAATACTTTCGCCCAATTGTTTTTCGGCATTTAAGGGTATAAGCGTTGCCGATTTTTCGGCCGCCCAAGGTAATGCCACAAAAAAAGCAAACACGCCCAAACCTATAAATACTGCACTTGCTACTAAAGCAACCAACAACATATTTTTGTTAAAAAATCCTTGCGAAGTTTTTAACACACTATTTTGCGCTAAGGCTTGGTACAGCCCATTAGCATCAGTACCGTAGCACTCTACTACTTGATGTGGGTATGTGCCAATTTTTACGGTAAGATGATTAAAATTTAACTGATAATTAACAATGTTGGCTTTGTTAATTATCAGTTGTTGGTTGTTGTGCTGGGTTAAATAAATATATAGGCAATCATCAGCCACGTGTAGTGTACATGGGTGTTCCTGTGCCGATTGCCCATCAAAATATACGCACTTATTTTCCATAAATAGTACTTAGATAGAAACGTCAAGCATGCTAAGCATATCATCGCCCGCAGCATCTTTATATTCTTCTTCGGTTTGAATTAGGTTGTTGGTGTCTATTTCGCTATCAAACTCTATGTTACTGTAAGTTACACGCATTATACGGTTTAATGCTATACCAAAACCAATACCTAACGTAAAAATAATAATTAGGTAATTGGTAATAAGCATTACAAATATATCGCCGCCTGTAAGCGTAGAACGTATGCTTATTTCTTTTTCGCCTTGTACTATTTTGGTATTATTTACTTCGTATGCAATAATATCTTTCATATACCAAAAACCATAAATACCTAAGGTTAAAATAGTAAGAATAATTCCTTTTAAACGAATAACAAACAACTCGCTAGCTATACCTGTAAACTTAAATTCAACGTTACCAAAACGAGTGTGTCCCAATACATATTTGCGCATACTTACATGAAACCACGATGCGTAAATACCAATGGTTACAATGGTTAAGAACATTTCTTTAAGAAACAGTTTGGTAAATTCTTTTAAATCGCCACGGTAGCCAAAGTGAATACCTCTCCACGATGAGCGTGATAAACGGTACTTGTTAGAACCATGTATAGCCGCAGGTATAAGTAACAAAAAACCAATATAGGCAACTGCTATAATTAGGTAAGCAACAACCATACTCGTATTTATACCTAACCACACAGCACCTCCCATTAGTGCATAAAACAAAATAATAACACCTATAGCTTTTAAGAAACCAATAAACATTTCTTTACCAGTACCATGAAACTCAAAGCGAGTACCCAAGTATTCCGACTCGCCATAAGTATATTTTAACGTAGTTGCTTTTGCCCAAGGGTAATATATACCAAGGGTTACAAGGGTTAGTAGTTGATTAATGATAAACATTCCAACAGCTTTGGAGTTGTCGCCATTAAACTTTAGTAATTTTTTAAACTCTTGA
The DNA here is from genome assembly GCA_040080595.1 of Bacteroidia bacterium. Classification (GTDB taxonomy): domain Bacteria; phylum Bacteroidota; class Bacteroidia; order UBA4408; family UBA4408; genus JACMRI01. Next base: position 2,622 of record JBEBIC010000121.1, read on the forward strand.
TTTTCCATAATTGTGTGGTTTTTTTTATAGTTTATAATAAATGTATTTAGCGTAAAAATAGATTTTTTATTTAGTTATGCAAGTTATTTAAAGCGATTACACCAAAATTTGATGCCCTAAAAGTAGTGTCGTAAAAAAGCCGTCTGCAACAAATATTTGTTGCGAACGGCTTTTTTATAAAATTTTAGTTGTAAAATAAAAACTATACTGCCGCTTCAGGCTTTGGTAACAAAGCTTTGCGAGATATTTTTAGTTTTTTGGTTTTAGGATCAACGCCTATTAATTTTACACGTACTATTTCGCCTTCTTTAAACACACCGTCCATTTTTTCTAAACGGCTATGTCCTACTTCGCTTATGTGTAATAACGCATCTTTGCCTGGCATTATTTCTATAAATGCACCAAACTCTACTATGCTTTTTACTTTACCTTCATATTCTGCGCCTATTTCGGGTACTGCAGTCATGTTTTTAATTTTGGTAATAGCAGCTAATAAGCCGTCTTTATTGTTGCTAAATATTTGTACTACACCTGTTTCGCCTACTTCCTCAATACTTATAGTGGTGTTGGTTTCACGTTGCATTTCTTGTATTACTTTACCTCCAGGGCCTATTATTGCGCCAATAAATTCTTTACCTATTATTATTTGCTCAATACGAGGTACGTGTTGTTTGTAGTCTTCACGTGGTGCGCTCATGGTTTTAGCCATTTCGCCAAGTATGTGTACACGTCCGTTTTTAGCTTGTGCCAATGCTTGTGCTAATACTTCGTAGCTTAATCCATCTACTTTTATGTCCATTTGGCAAGCAGTAATACCATCTACAGTACCTGTAACTTTAAAGTCCATATCTCCTAAGTGATCTTCATCACCTAAAATGTCCGACAATACAGCGTGTTTACCACCTTCGGTTATTAAGCCCATAGCAATACCTGCTACTGGTTTTTTTAATTTTACACCTGCATCCATCAAAGCCAAAGTTCCTGCACATACAGTAGCCATACTCGATGAACCGTTGCTCTCCAATATATCCGATACTATACGAATAGTATAAGGGCAATCTTTTTGAGCTGGTAACATTACACGTAAACCACGCATAGCAAGGTTTCCATGACCAACCTCTCTACGACCTGTACCACGCATAGGACGCGCTTCGCCAGTAGAGAATGGAGGGAAGTTATAATGTAATAAAAAGTTGTTAGTGCCTTCAAACGTAACACCATCAATCATTTGCTCGCTTTTGTTGCTGCCTAATGTTACGGTAGTTAATGATTGTGTTTCGCCACGTGTAAATATTGCCGAACCGTGTGGTGTAGGCAAGTAACCTACTTCGCTCCATATAGGGCGCACTTGCTCCAATGCACGACCATCAAGACGTATGCGAGTTGCTAATACGCAATCGCGTACTGCTTTTTTCTCTACATCGTGTACGTATTGTTTTATTAAGAATGATTTTTCTTTAGCAACTTCTTCGCTTAATGTAGCTTTAAAATCGGTTGTTATTTGTCCAAATAATTGGCTGCGTTCATTTTTGTTAGGATTAGCCATTGCAGCTATATCATAAGCACGTTGGTACGCATATTTTTCGATAGTTGCTTTTAACTCTAAATCGCTAGTTTCGTGGCAATAGGTACGTTTTGGTTTTGCGCCAAATAATTTTGCCAATTCTTCTTGCGCCGCTATTTGCTTGCGAATTTCTTCGTGTGCAAATTTAATAGCTTCAATCATTTCGTCTTCCGAGCATTCTTTAGCTTCACCTTCCACCATGTTAATGTCTTTGGCTGATGCCGAAACTATTAATTCCATAGTAGCACGCTCTAAATCGGCACGTAATGGATTGATGCATAATTTACCATCTATTTTGGCTACACGTGCTTCAGATATTGCACCAAGGAAAGGTACATCCGACATTGCGATAGCTGCAGATGCTGCTAATGCTGCATAGGCATCAGGTAATATTGTTGCGTCTGATGATATTAATGTTACCAATACTTGCGTATCAGCGTGGTAATCGCTTGGGAATAATGGGCGTAATGCACGATCCACGAGGCGAGATACCAATATTTCGTAATCGCTCAAGCGACCTTCTCTGCGTAAAAAACCTCCAGGAAAACGACCATCAGCGGCAAATTTCTCCTGAAAATCAACTGTTAGTGGCATAAAATCTACACCATCTTTAGCTTCTTTGTTGCTACATACTGTGGCAAGCAACATCATATCGCCTACTCTTACTACTACTGATCCATCAGCTTGTTTGGCTAGTTTACCAGTTTCAATGGTTACTGTTTGCCCGTTACTCATCGTAAACGATGTTGAAATTCCTTTTTGTGACATCTTTGTTTTTTTTGTTTTTAGTTTAAACGGCAAGTTTCCTCTTTAGGCTTGCAATTGGGTATTGTTTTATTGTTGATTTTACTATTGTACAAAAGCAACAAAGGCAATCCTATTTAGTTGGGATTGCCTTTGTGTAACTATTATTTACGTAATTCTAATTTTTTGATAATAGCTCTGTAACGCTCTATATCATTATCTTTTAGGTAGTCCAACATACTTCTACGTTTTCCTACTAAACGTACCAACGATTTCTCGGTGTTTACGTCTTTTTTATTTTTTTGTAAATGTTTTGTCATTTCGGTAATGCGTGTAGTAAATAATGCTACTTGCGATTCTGCCGAACCAGTGTTTTTTTCAGAACCACCAAAGGTTGCGAATAATTCTTTCTTTTTGTCTGTTGATAACATGTGTTTAAATTTTTAGTTGATTATAAACTTTGTAAGTGGTGCAAATATATAAAATATTGCCAATTATTTACAGCCCTGTGTTAATAAATTTCTCACTCCTTGTTTTGTGCATTTTTACTGCATTACCAGCCTTTTTCTTCGGCTTGTACTACTTGCTTGGTTTGGGTGTTGTATATAAATGCCACTACTTTTAGTTTAGTTAAATCCCACGTTGCGCCAAAATTAGTAAAGGCATAGGCATTACTAAAGCAAGTATCTTTTTTTAATGTAATGTTTCCTCCAGTTGTAGCAATAGCATCACCTTTGGTTGCTGTGGTAATAGAAGCGCGCAATGGATGTTTGTGATTATACAATTGTATATCCTGACTACCCGAAGGCAACGAGTAATCTTTTTGCCAATTAATAACGCTGTCCTCAATAAGCCATACGCATAGTTTAAAATTACCTGTAATAGTGCTAAGTACGTGGGTGTTTACAGTAGTGTTTAATGTTTTTGTACTGTTATTAAATTCATTTTTAATTATTAAAAAAGCCTCCGCAGGTTTGTTTAATGCTGCAGGCACATCTTGCGACGCCCACGTAGAATAATCGTCGAACTTGGCGGTATCGTACTTGTTTATCCAACCTTGTGGCAAGCCTATACTTTCTAACCCAAAGGTAGCGTCCAAATCGTTGCCCAGTGCGGTTCTGAAATCGTATAAATATTTTGTGCCACCACCATTAGGTGCAGCAAATGTATTGGTAGCGTGTATTGCCACGGTTACTACCTTATTGCCATATTGGTTATGTACCGCTGTAGCAGCTGCGTGCGCCTGCGGACAATTACCGCACTTATGGCCTGTAAAATCTATTAATAAAATTTTGCGCACAGCATTAGCCGCCACAAAACCATCGTTGTCGCATGCCGTGTTTGATGGTGTTATTACAGGTGTTGTGCTTTTTTCTAAATAAGGCGCATCTACTTTATCGCAACTTATAACGCTTGTAATTACCGTTATTGTTAGCGCTAGTAATGTGAGTATTTGAATATGTTTTTTCATGGTAATTAAAATGTTGTGGTAATACTTACTGAGAATCCGTTTGATGCAGGTACCGCCCTACACACACCGCCAATACAGGTAATACCCGCACGTTGCTTACCATAATTAACGGCTATACGACTTGTGTTTTTTAAATAACCAACAGAAGCATACGGGTAGTGCAAGCGGTATATTTTATCGATAGTGCCACCATGTTCACGCTCTACGTATTTAGCACTTAAATTGTTGTAACTTACCACATCATACTGATCCATTAATGCAAAAAAGTAATGTGGCGATACCGTGTATTCTACAAACGCTGTAACCCAGTTGCCTTTGTCTTGCTTGGTAAACAAGGTTTGCAGCTCGCCTTTAATAGCGTGTACGGAATTTATTTTATAGTTAATTTCCAATACACCTACGTGTGCGTGCACAATTTCTTTGCCTTTTACACCTTGTACAAAATCGGTATTATACAACAGGTTAGCATACGTGCCTATGAGCTTTAATTTTTTATTTATTTTACGACTAATTTCAATGTTAGCATCTCTAAAATAAGCTATGCCTAATTTTTTATTATTAACGCTGTAGCCCAATCCATCATTGGTAGTGGTGGTATCTAAGCCATTGGCCGAACTAAAATTTAACAATATGTTAGTACCATATTCGCCACCCAAGTATAAGGGGCAGAACGAATTATGAATAACCAAATACTCATAAAAAGCCCGAAAACGCCCGAAAAAAGCCCAACGCTACACGAGGTGCTACTACCATTACAACGGTAAAAATTACCATTTTAAACCCCATATACCCCCTATTTTTACTACTATTTTACCATTTACTACCATTGTACTGTTATTTATATTTTAAGCCCTTAACGGGGCTTTTTTTGTGGATAGATGTTTACATTTTATTCATAATTCGTGTAAACGTTTATGTAAACAAAAATGTAAACGTTTTATTTGTTTACATTTTATTCATAATTTGTTTTTATAAATGTAAACATTACGGCTAAAAAGCACCATTTTAACACTAAAAAAACACGCTAAAAAATAACATAGCAATACTTATAATGCCTAATTGTGCAAATAATACACAAAATACGGTACTTATTGCGCCTAATAATGAAAAAAAGCCCTATTTTACTGGGGTTTACGCAAATAGGAGTTCATTATTCGTTAGTTTGGGTGTTATGCGTTGTTACGCATCGGCAAATATTTTAATTACTTTAAGTGTGTATAAAACACGTTTTTTATCCATATCAAACGGCTCGTGTTGCGCTGTATTGTAGGAATGTAGGCTTACGTGTGTTTTTGGATTTTCTTTAGATTTCTTTAGTATTTTAACTACTAATTGATTCTTAGTACCTATTACATACACCTCATTTGGGTTTAGATTATCTATGCTATCGTCTGTTTTACGGCATATTAGCAAATCGCCACTATATATGCGAGGTTCCATACTGTTACCAAGGGCATAAATACCTATATCTCCCTCACGTACACCCATAGATTTATCAATATTGATAGAGCCTGTAGCGTAAGTGATATCAAATACATCATTAACATTACTTGCTGCTGCACTATGATTGTAAGTAATTACATTAACGGTTGTGTTGATTGGTTTTATTAGGCTTTCTACATTATTATCATCTAAAAACATATTACCCTTACCTGTTAAAAGCCATGAAGGATTAACATTTGGATAAGAAGCGAGAAATTTTGCAATATTTTCTTCAGATATTCCATTGTTTTGGTCTAAAATACCCCTTGTGATGCCAGTTTTTTTATAAAAAATAGCTTTTGTAATGCTTTCATTTTCAATAACTTGAAAAATATTTTGCTTAATTAACGATTTATCTTGCATAATTATTTGTTAAAACGAGATTTCTTGCTTTTATTTGCATTGTCAAAATAAGTATTAGTAAATGTTACTAAGTACTTATAAGGCATAAAACTACATAAAAAAACTATACAACAATGGGAAATTTAGAAAACGAAATAAAGCAATTGAATTTTAAAGAATTAGCCGCTACAATGAAAGCTATAATACAAGTTGCTAAAGATGTGATAT